>DASYZR010000112.1 GCA_035945995.1 bacterium | reverse complement strand
GGGAAGCATGGCGCGGCATAGTCGCCGGTCGCCGCGAGTCCCCTTCGCCCGCCGACCGTGCGGGACGTCACCGCGTCGGGGCGGGCGGAGGGAAGATTCCCAGCTGTCGCAGCACGCCGAGCAGATCCGAGGCGTGCCAGTCTTCCTGGATCTGCCCGTCGACGACGCGGTTGATGTGAATGGAGACCCACGCCGCCGGTTTGTTCGTGGGCGGGATGCCCATCAGCGGTCCCGAGTGCGTTCCCCGCGCGGCCCACCGGGTGACGACTCGATCTCCCGCGGCGACGGTGTCCTCGACCGTCACGCGGAGATCCGGGAACGCGGCACGGAACCCCGCCACGCGCTGCTTCGCGCCTTCACGGCCGGGCGCCAATCCAGGTCCGGGCACGTGCTCAATGCAGTCCGCGGCGACGATCTCGTCCGCCACGGCGAGGTTCCCTTTGTTCACGGCCTCCTCGATCCATCGCATGACGACCGCGGTATTGGCGTCCGCCGACACTGTGGCACCTCCTGAACGCACCGTGAGATTCCGAGCCGTGCGATCGGACCCTTGCGGGTTGAGCGCCGGTCTCCAACGCATCCACGCGATCGTTCGTGGCGTCCCGGCCCGATTCCCCCGGCGAGACCGTGCGCGCCGGCGATGACGGTGCGACTCCGCGAGAACACCTTGGGTTGGAGGAGTGTGGGCGTGAAGACGGAAGTCCTCTTCAGCCGACGCGTCCCGCATGATTTCGGGTGGTGCAGAAGCATGACACGCGGCGTTCCGCAACTCGTGATCGCGCCGTTGACGCGCGCCGCCATCTTTCTGGTTGTGACGGTGAACCCGGGAGCCGACAACCGGGCAGCCGTGCGCTCGCTGTGCGGAGACCTGTCCGCGCTCCTGCGCGCGGTTGGATTCCGCGACCTGGAAGGCCACCTATCATGCGTGATGGGGTTCGGCTCCGATGCCTGGGACCGGCTGTTCGGGCCGCCGCGGCCGAGAGACCTCCATCCGTTCCGCGAGATCCACGGCCGGCCTCACGTCGCCGTTGCCACACCGGGCGACATCCTCTTCCATATCCGCGCCAAGCGGATGGACCTCTGCTTCGAGCTGGCAATGCAGATCATGGCGCGGCTCGGCGACGCGGTCTCCCCCGTGGACGAAGTGCACGGCTTTCGTTACTTCGACGACCGGGACCTCATCGGTTTCGTCGACGGGACGGAGAACCCCACCGACCAGGCGGCGGTCGAGGCCACGATCATCGCCGACGAAGACGCCGCGTTCGCCGGCGGCAGCTATGTGATCGTCCAAAAGTATCTCCACGATCTGCGCCGGTGGAACGCGCTGCCGACGGAGGCGCAGGAGCGCATTGTCGGCCGGACGAAGCTCTCCGACATCGAGCTCGACGATGCCGCAAAACCCACGTCGGCGCACAATGCATTGACGACGATCACGGAAGACGGAAAACCGCTCGAAATCCTCCGTGACAACATGCCCTTCGGCGAGGCGGCGAAGGGTGAGTTCGGCACGTACTTCATCGGCTATGCCCGGTCGCCTCACCGGACCGAGCAGATGCTGGAGAACATGTTTGTCGGGCGGCCGCCGGGGAACTACGACCGGTTGTTGGATTTCAGTCGGGCCGTCACCGGGACGCTCTTCTTCGTGCCGTCCGCGACGTTCCTGGAGGACGCGGCGGACGCCTAATACGCCGGTTGGAGGGGTGCTCGCATGGCGGAGGTGAAGGTGACCCAAGTCGGTCAGGTGGCGCCGGGGACGGGGACCGTGGTGTCCGCAGAAGGCAAGGCGATCGCGGTCTTCAATGTCGGCGGTACCTTCTACGCGGTCGCAAACGAGTGCACGCATCTGGGCGGGCCTCTCGGACAGGGATCCCTCGAAGGCACCACGGTCACGTGCCCGTGGCACGGCAGCCAGTTCGACGTGACCTCGGGGCACGTCGTGGCGGGTCCCGCGCGGAGACCCGTCGCCGCGTATCGCGTGCGGGTCCAGGGGGATGACGTGTTCGTGGCGGTTGATTGAGTCAGCGCCCGGCGCGTGTGCCGGGTCTCACATCCGATCGCTCCCCTTGAAGTACTTCCTCGCGTAGGCGACGATTTCTCTGTCGGTCGGGTGATCCACGGTTTCAATCCCGGCGACCTTTGCGTGGAGTTTCTCGTCGTGGCCTTGCAGGTACTTGAGAAATTCGAGCTTCGCCGACGCGGGCCCCACGACGAGCACGGTATCGACGCTATCCACTGATCGCGCGACCTCGTGAAAGAACCTCGTGGCATCCTCGGGGTGCTCTTTGGCCTCGCCCCGCCCCTTGGGATGCCGGTGGATCAGGTGCTGCGGAGACAGGATCGTCGTTTCGTCGACCGGCTCCGGCTGCACGTGGCCGGGAGTCTCCGGTTGAACGTGAAAGACGCGGGCCTCGTTGTGATCGATCCAGACGACTGCATGCGTAAGCATGGCGTGATCTTTGACGGGCGCTCCTGCGGTCCTGCGTTGGCCGGTGGGCGGGGCCGGACGATGGTCAGCGCTGCGGTCGTCGTTGTTCGCGGGCGGCCTGCCAGCAATACCAAGCCGCCACCGTCCGGTAGGGCCGGAACCGGTCGCCCTCGGCCTGGAGCTGTTTTGGCGTCAGGAGGTCCCGCAGGCCGTAGGCCAGCGCGTAGCCCTTGCGAACCCCATAGTCCTCGACCGGCCACACGTCAAGCCGGCGCAACTGGAAGATGAGGAACATCTCGGCGGTCCACCGCCCGATGCCGCGGACGACCGACAGACGCGTGATAATGTCCTCGTCGGGGAGCCTGCCGATCCGCTGAAGCGGGACGGCGCCGTCGGCCACCTTCGCGGCGAGATCTCGGATCGAGGCGACCTTGCCGCCGGAGAGCCCGGCGGCGCGAAGCTTCTTCCGAGGGAGGGCAAGGACGGCTTCCGGAGAGAGGTCCCCGTCGAACAAGGCGACGAATCGCCGGTGGATCGCGGCCGCCGCCGCCCCCGCCAGCTGCTGGTAGAGGATGCTCTCGGCGAGAGCGGCGAAGCGGTCGCCGGCGGGCCTGGGCAGGCGGAAGAGACCCGTCCGCTTCATGAGTTTGGCCATGACCGCATCGCGGCGGGCGACTTCGGCGGCCGCAGCTGAAAGCGTGGTTCTAGGCATGCCGGGCCTCCCTTTCTTCGTCGTCTAGGTCCCCCGCGTTAGGACGGGCTGACCGGTAGTCCGCCCGGAACCGCCGGGAACAACCGCGCTGATCGTTTCGTTGACCGCAGCGGAAGCGGATGATGTTGATTTGGGCCGGTATTCGCGGCCGCCTGAAATGCCCCGGGCATGAGCTCGCACAGGCCTATCCGGGTTCATGCCCTGGGCGACTTCGCATGGAGGTTGTAGGATGGCGACGCAATTGGATCGGATTGAACGGCTGCTGGCGGCTCTGTGCGACCATCTCGGGATCCACGATGTGAACACTTCGCGTCCGCAGAGTGCCAAGGACGTGGGCGCCGAACACGGGCGCCGGTATGTCGGGGTCGTGTCCCGGTTCGAGCACGGCTGGGGATTCATCGAGTGCGCGGAACTGGATCACAACTTCTTCGTGCACTACAGCGACATCGAGGGCACGGGGCTGAGATCGCTGGAGGCCGGGGAACAGGTAACCTTCGAGGTCGGCCCGGGCAAGGATGGGCGGCCGAAGGCGGTGCGGGTGCGGCGTCCGTCCACCGGCCCGGCCGCGCCGGGAGAGGCGGCGTCGACCCGGGACACTGCAGGCGAAGATTCGCGTGCCCCCGGCGTCGAAGATGCCCGCGACGAAGACACTGACATGCCGCAACCGGAGTCGTCCGGGGTGCTCCCTCCACGGTCGTCTCCCCGGCGGACCACCGCCCGGCGCGTCCGTCTCGGTGCGCTGCCTGGGAGACGCCCGGCGATCTCATGGTAGAGGACGGCCGCACGCTACCGGTGGTGCTTCCCCTTTAGTTCCTCCCACCGACGTTTGGTCTCCTGGATGAGGGCTTCGCTGACGTAAAGGTAAATGCCGCGCGGAGACGCCGAGTCGGCGATGACGGCGTCGAGCTCGGCGGCCGTACGGACGATGCGGCGCTCGCTCGCCCCGGTGCGCATGAGCCAGCGCACTTCCGCCTCGTCTCGATACTGCACTTTCGTCGAGTCCCAGTCATCCCAATCGGAGAGATCGACAAGGTGCAGCTCCCCTGCAAGCGCCGCGGCCCTGAAAAATCGCTCCGCCATCGGTGATCCCCAGTAACTCCTTTGCGCATCGCAAAACGGTCTCCTGGTCGGCCGGGGCATGGGTGGCGGAAGTCTACGACGACTCGAGCGTGGGCAGAAAACCATCGCAACCGTGAGCCACACCCGGGCGCATACGCGGAACGAGGCCGCCGACGCGTGATCCGCAGATTGTCTTTTGCCCACGCTCTCTCAGAACGCCGGCGACGGTCAGACGATAGGGGTCGTTGGGGACGACAAGCGGTGCGGGAGTATGAATGAGGGGGAAGGGCGCGACGCCCGCCGGGAGCCGCCGCGGAGGGCGCTTCCGACGATTGCGGGCCTGGCGAGCTTGTCCGCCCTGATCCCGGCGGTCGGGGGGCGCTCCGGATCGCCGGAGCAGATCCTGGGTCTCGCCGCGGCGGTCGGGTTTCTGTGGTGCGCCGTCGTCACCGCGCGCAACCCATCGATTCGGGCGGGCGTCGGCATGGCGGTCGCCGTCATCGCGTTGACCTATCTCGCGGCGGAACTCGGGATCGTGCTCTTCACGCGCGCGGCCCTCGCCGGTGGGAGCCCCGATGTCGCGGCCGCCACATCGTGGGCGCCGGTCCTGCTCATCGCGGGGTGGGTGCTGTTTGACGCGGGGGCGAACCTCCGGGCCATCGTCATCGCGTATTATGCCGCGCTTGCGGCACCGGAAGTAGTGTTCGGGATCGTGCGGGGCCCCGCGGCGCTGGTCGGCACGCTGAACGTAACGGGACCGCTCCTCCTGGCCAGCCTCGCTGCGACTGTGCTGCTCGCCGAGGCGGCCCGGCTCCGCGACCAGTTTGCGGCGTCGCGGGCCGCCCAGCACGTGATGGAGACGATGGCCCTCACCGATCCGCTGACCGAGTTGCCCAACCGGCGAAGCCTGATGATGGAGCTGACCCGGGAGATTGCGCTGGCCGCGCGATTTGGACTGCCCCTGGCCGTGATCGAGTTCGACCTGGACAATTTCAAGGAGATCAACGACGTGTACGGGCACCAGGCGGGGGACCGGGTACTGGTCGCCGTGGCCAGCTCCACACAGCGGCGGTTGCGGGCCACGGACTTCGTCGGGCGGTTGGGCGGGGAGGAGTTTCTGATCTTGGCTCCCGGAACCGCTCTGCCCGAGGCGACGCGTCTCGCCGACGAGCTCCGCCTGTCGCTTCACGGGCGCCCCATGGCGCGCGACCGGGCGTGGGTGACGGCCAGCTTCGGGGTCACGGTGTACGAGCGGGGCGACACGCCCGAGACGATGTTCGCGCGCGCCGACGCCGCCCTGTACTCCGCCAAGCGGGGCGGCCGGAACCGCGTCGAGCCCGCGCCGGCACGGAGCGCCGCCGCGCAGGCCGTCGAACGGGAAGGCGGTCGCGACTAATCCAAGTCTCTGCCGCGGAGACTCCGCATCCAAGGCCGGCACTCAGCGCCCGCGATGGCGCGAGCGATAGGCGTGAGCCTTCGTTCGGTTCCCGCAGATGGACATCACGCACCATCGTCCCGACCGATTCTTTGAGTGGTCGTAGAAGGCCCAGTGGCACCTCCGGCACGCCTTCAGCCGCGGCCACGTCCCCTCGATCTGCGCCATAAACGCCGCCGCCACGAGCCGGCCGAGCGCTCCGATGACGCCCGGCGCGTCCGATTCGAGCCGCATCTGGCCATCCTGCCGGAGGCGGACCGCCAGGCGCGCGTCCCGCGCGAGACGGTTCAGCACCCCCACGGCGGTCGAATCCCTCGGCCCGCCGTTGTGCGCCCGCAAGAGGCGGCGGAGCGCCTCGCGAACCTCCTGGACACGTCCGACCTCGGCTGCCCGGACGCGCGCGCTCCGGGCCAGCAAGGCGTGCTTCACCAGCCAGCGGCGGAGGTCGGCTGGTGAAGCGAACTCCTCCGTGCGCAGTCCGAGGTGTTCTCGCTCGATGTTGTAGGTGTTGATGAATTGTTGAAGCAGGCGCAGCGTCCCAGGTGCCGGCCGGCGTCGCCCCGGCTCCATGCTCCATCCTCCTCACGTCCCTCCCGGATGCCGCACCATAAACAGGTTTGTCGGTTATGGGACCATCTTGAATTCTTGCATGGTTCGCCGTAACCTATGTGACGAGATAACTGGTTAATCGAGGAAGGAGGGGAGACAAGGCGATGGCGGAGTGGCCAGCGACGCGCCGGTGCCGTGCATCCGCATTGGTTGTTGTCATGCTCTCTGTCGCACTCGCCGCCGCCCCCCGATCCGGCGGGGCGCAAGAGATGAGCGGTTTGTATAAGGCGACCGCCGTCGTCACGGGCTCCGACAGGCGCAGCCGCCCGATCGGATTCGCGCGATGCCTGCGTGCGGTCCTCGTGAAGGTCTCCGGGGAGCCGCGGCTGTCGCGCGATCCGCGGGTCGACAGGCTGGCCGCGGAGGCGAACCTGTTCGTCGGATCCTTTGACTATGTCGATCAACTCGCCGCGTACCACCATCACGACGACCAGGGAACGTACGATCGGCCGTTCAACCTCACCGTGCATTTCGTCCCAGCGATGATCGATAAAGTGTTGGCGGATCTGGGCGAACGGCCCTGGCGGGGGCAGCGGCCGGTGATCGTGCCGGTGCTCAGGGTGCGTGGCGCGGCGGCGTCGTATCTGCTGAGCGCCGAAAATCCGGCGGGGGCGTCGCAGCGCCAAGCCTTCGCCGACGTCGCCGGTGATTTCTACATGACGGTGCGCTTTCCGACCGAGGCCGAGTTCGCCGCTTGGGGCGTCGCCACGGGGCCGTTCCCTGTGCTTCCCGGCACGACGGCCACGGACCAGGCGCCGGTCGCGGGTACGCTCGAATTCCAGGAGGCGCTCCCCGGCTGGGTCGGGGCCTGGCGAATGCGCTGGCGCGGCGTCGACTACGCGTGGGGCATCAAGGGCGGCAACTACGACGAGGCGTTTCGCGATCTCGTGAGCGGCGTGGTGCGCGTCGCATCCGGCCACGGCGCTCCGGAGTGACACGCATGCACCCGCGCCTTGAGGACGGCGGAGGGATGAACCGGCCGATGACGGAGTGGCGCGCGAGGCGCCGGTGGCGTGCGGTCGCGTTGGTCCTCGTCATGCTCTCAGTCGCGGCCGCCCCCCGCTCCGGCGGAGCACAGCAGCGAAGCGAGCTCTACCAGGCGACGGTCATCGTTACCGGCTACGACACGCGGAGCCGCCCGTTCGGGTTCGCGCAGGCATTACGCGCGGTTCTCGTAAACGTCTCCGGCGAACCGCGGTTGCGCGACGATGCGCGCGTCGCCGCATTGGCCGCGCGTGCGGGCAGGTGGGTGGCGTCGTTCTCGTACGTGGATCGGATGGCCGGGAGACCTATTCACGACGAACAGGGCACCCGCGATCGCCCCTACAATCTCACGGTGAAGTTCGTCCCGGCGCGAATCGACAGGGCCTTGGCGGATTTGGGCGAGCGGCCCTGGCGCGGGACGCGGCCGGTGGTGGTACCGGTGCTCGCGGTGCGCTTCGGGACCGCGTCCTATCTGCTGAGCGCCGAGAGCCCGGCCGGCATTGAGCAACGGGCCGCCTTCGCCGACGCGGCCCGCGCCTTCGACATGACGGTGCGCTTCCCGACCGAAGCCGAGTTCGCCGCCTGGGGCATCCGCGCGGGGCACTCCCCGGTCCTTCCCGCGACGACCGCGACGGCCGGGGCGCGCGTCGCGGGTACGCTCGAATTCCAGGAAGCGCTCCCCGGCTGGGTCGGAGCGTGGCGAATGCGCTGGCGCGGCGTCGAGTACGCGTGGGGCGTCAGGGGCGGCAACTACGACGAGGCGTTCCGCGACATCGTGCGCGGCGTGCTGCGCGTCGCCTCCGGCCACGGCGCTCCGGAGTAACCGCTCACAGACCGAGCACGGGGTGGAGCTCGACGCCGTTTGGCGCGACGCCCCGCTGGCCGTGGAGCACGTCGAAAAATAATACCCCGGTGATCCGGACGCGCGCCGTGCCGCGAACCCGCTCGAATCGCTCGGGGCTCGGCGCCCCGAACTTGGCAACGAACTCCCCGCGGACCCGGGCAAGAGTCGTGCCGATTGCGGACCCCGCGGCGCAGCCCGGATCGGGGATTTCGGCGATCATCGTCGCCCCGCTCTGGCCGGCGATCACGACGTGGAAGTCGCCGTCCGCTTCGAGCTTGTCCCACAGCAGCTGCGCCGCCACCGCGTAACTGTGCCGTTCCTGAGAGAGCCTGGGGGTGCCGAACAGGATTGGCCCGGGCATGGGCAGGGCGCGGAGTGCCTCGATAGTGGACGGGATCGGCGTGAGGTCGACCTGCGCCGCGGCAGGGTCGGTGAGGGTCTTCACATTCCAGCGTTCGCGTCCGCAGGCGCGGGCGGTAATGGTAATGGATTGAGGCACGTTTGCCAGCGCGGCGCGAGCCCCTCCGGCGAGTCCGCCCGGGCGGCCCGCGCTGAGCGCGACGGCTATCGCGAGCCCCCAAGCGAAGCGTCGCCGGGACGTCACCGAGCGTCACTCCTGCGCATCAACCCAGGCAAATCCGGGCCACGGCGACTTTCTGGAACAGGTGGGGCGAGGCCGCGGTGTCTCGCGGATAATCCTTCATCTTCGCCTGGAACTCAGGGTTGTTAAACGCTTGTTTGAAGTCCGCCGCGGATTCCCACACCGCGTAATTCACGAACACGCGGCTGCCGCCGATGCCCCTGTGCAGCTGTGTGGAAATGAACCCGGGCTGCCGCTTCATGAGAGCGGCGTCCGCCGCCCACGCCTTCAAGAATTGTTCCTCGTCTTCCGGTTCCACCGTGAATTCATTGATGAGGATCACAGTACCAGATTTCTGTTCCATCTGCGCCCGCAGCGTCGTTCTGTCGTCCATTTCGACAAACCTTGGCATGTGAAGCTCTCCTTTCGCGCGTCGGCGGTCGTGCGGCCGGCCGGACCTCGCCTCTGTGTCTCGTGTTCATAGTCTGAGGGACGTCCGTGGACGTGTCATGGATCCGTGGCGGAGAGATTGTGGAGATTCTGTCGCCGGTGAACTGGTCGGGGAGGAGGGACTTGAACCCTCGGCCTCAGCGTCCCGAACGCTGCGCGCTACCAAGCTGCGCTACTCCCCGACGCGCATTCTTGATTGTAGCACCCGGCGCGGGCCGCGCACAATCGGACGTGACGCATTCGGGGTCCCGGCTCACGCCGTCGGCATGACCACGCGAACGGCGGGGAACGCGTGCGCCGGAGGAGAACCTGAAGTGTCGCCGCCACGGGAAGGAGCCGGTCGCATGGACGAGCTGCTGGTACGGCGCGATGGGCCCGTCGCCACCGTCACGCTGAACCGTCCGGAGAAGCACAACGCGGTTACCGTCGCGATGTGGGAGGCGCTGCCGGGCGTGCTGGCGCCGCTCGCCGCCGATCCCGGCGTGCGCGCGGTCGTCGTCCGCGGGGCGGGCGATGAGGCGTTTGCCTCCGGCGCCGACATCTCCGAGTTCGAGCACGTCCGGAGCGGCGCGGCGTCCGCGCGGGCCTACAGCGCGCTCGTGGCGACGGCGGAGCGCGCGCTCGCGGATCTTCCGAAGCCGACGATCGCCATGATCCACGGGTTTTGCGTCGGCGGCGGCCTGGAGATCGCGCTGGCCTGCGACCTGCGGTGGGCGGGACAGACGGGGCGGTTCGGCATCACGGCGGCGCGGCTCGGGATCGTGTACGGGCTTGGGGCGACGCGGCGTCTCGCGGCCGCCGTCGGACCCAGCCGGGCGCGTGACCTCTTGTTCAGCGGCCGTCTCCTCGAGGCCGACGAGGCGCTCGCGATGGGCCTGGTCAACCGGGTCTACGCGCCGGAAGAATTGGACCGGGAAACCTACGCGTACGCCCGCGGACTCGCCCAGCAGGCGCCGCTGTCGCAGCAAGGCGCCAAGGCGATGCTCCAACACCTGGCGGGGGAGGGGACGATGACCGATCGCGACATCGCCGCATTCGTCGAAGCGGCGTACGAGAGCATCGACTACCGGGAAGGCGTGCGGGCCTTTTTGGCGCGCCGGCCGGCCCGGTTCGAGGGCCGCTAGCGATGGGGCCGCTCGATGGCATTCGGGTGGTGGACCTGACGCGGTTTCTCGCCGGGCCGTTCTGCACGCAGGAGCTGGGCGACTTCGGGGCCGACGTCGTCAAGATCGAGCCGCTCGACGGCGACCATTCCCGCAGTCAGACGCTCCGTCCCGATCTCGTCGGCAACAGCTACTTCTTCGCCGGCGCGAACCGCAGCAAACGGAGCATCACGATCGATGTCACCAAGCCGGCGGGCCGGGAAATCGTCCTGCGGCTGGCGCGGCGGGCCGACGTGGTGATCGAGAATTTTCGCCCCGGGGTGATGGAGCGCCTCGGATTCGGCGCGGGCACGCTGCGCGAAGGCAACCCGCGGCTCATCTACTGCGCCGTGACGGGGTTCGGCCGGACCGGTCCCTACCGCGACCGCCCGGGCTTCGACCAGGTCGGCCAGGGCATGTCGGGCTTCATGAGCATCACGGGGCAGGAGGCCACCGGACCGACACGCGCCGGGATCGCGCTCGCCGACCTTTACTGCGCGATGACCGCGTGCCGCGGCGTGCTGTACGCGCTGCTCGCCCGCGAACGGACCGGCCGCGGACAGGACGTGTACGTGTCGATCCTCGACTCCATGGTGTCGCTCCTGACGTGGAGCGCCGGCATGTACTTCGAGACCGGCACGCCGCCCGGCGTCGCCGGCAACCACCATCCGCTCGCCTCTCCCTTCGGCGTGTACCAGGCTAAAGACGGGCCCTTCAATCTGTGCGCCGGGAACGAGGTCATCTGGCGGCGGCTGTGCGAGGCGATCGGCCGGCCCGATCTCCCGGACGACCCGCGCTTTGCGACCGGCAACGACCGCGTGGCGAACCGTCCCGCCCTCAACGACATCCTGACCGAGGTGTTCCGGGCCCGGACGAGCGCCGACTGGGTGCGCTACCTCAATGAGCGGGACGTGGCGTGCGGACCGATCTACAACCTCGCGGAGGTCTTCTCCGATCCCCAAGTCTTGCACAACGGCATGCTGCAGGAGCGGCCGCACCCCGTGCACGGAACCGTCAAACTGCTCGGCATCCCGATCAAACTCTCCGAGACACCCGGCGAGATTCGCCGCGTGCCGCCGTTGCTCGGCGAGCACACCGATGACGTTCTGCGGCAGGCGGGGTACGCCCCGGCCGAGATCGCGGGGCTCCGGGAGGCCGGGGTCGTCGGGCACCGCCCCGCCGCCGGGTGACCGCCGCCGGATGAGCATCACCCCCGAGGCCCCGCCCGGCACGGGCACCGGTCCTCTGCGGGGCCTGCGGGTCCTCGATTTCGGCAACATGATCGCCGGTCCGTTCTGCGCGCGGATCCTCGCGGACTTCGGCGCCGACGTCATCAAGGTCGAACAGCCGGGCCGAGGGGATCCGGTTCGGGGGTGGCGGAGTCAGTACCGCGGGCACTCACTTCTATGGAAGACCATGAACCGCAACAAGCGTGCCGTGACCCTCGATCTCCACGCGCCGGACGGGCAGGCGATCGCGCGGCGCCTGTACGCCGTCGCGGACATCGTCGTGGAGAACTTTCGTCCCGGCGTGCTCGAGCGATGGGGGCTGGGATACGCGCAGGCCCAGGCTCTGAATTCCGGCCTCATCATGGTGCGCATCAGCGGGTACGGGCAGACCGGTCCGTATCGCGATCGGGCGGGATTCGGCGGGGTGGCCGAAGCGCTCTCCGGTGTTCGCTTCCTGACCGGCTATCCCGACCGGCCGCCGACGCGCGTGGGCTTTGCCCTTGCCGACACGGTCGCCGGTCTGTACGGCGCATTCGCGGCGATGGCGGCGGTGCGCGAACGGACCGTGAGCGGGCGGGGTCAGGAGATCGATGTCGCCCTGACCGAAGCCACGTTCAGCCTGCTCGACGACCTCGTCGCCGCGTATCAAAAACTGGGGCAGGTCGCCGGGCGGCACGGGACGGGGTTGCCCGGCGTGGCGCCGAGCAGCATCTATCCGACACGCGACGGACAGTACATCGTGATCGGGGCCAACAACGACAACGTTTTTCGCCGGCTCGCCGCGTTGATGCACCGCGAGGAATGGCTCGCCGATCCGGACCTCGCCCACGACCAGGGCCGCGGGCGACGGCAGGCCGAGCTTGACGCAGCGGTGGGGGCGTGGACGGCGCAGCACGATCTCGGACCCCTGAACGACCTCCTCGCCGCGCACGGCGTGCCGGCCGGCCCGGTGTATGACATCGCGGGCGTCGCTGCGGACCCGCAGTTCCGCGCGCGAGGCGCCGTGGTGGAGATCGACGATCCCGACGTGGGGCCGCTCGCCCAGCCGGGCGTGGTGCCCGTCTTCAGCCGGACTCCGGGCCGGATCGTCTGGACCGGTCCGCGTCAAGGCGAGCACAACGCCGAGGTGTACGGCGGCCTGCTCGGCCTGAGCGGGGCGGACCTCGAGGGCCTCCGGGCCCGCGGAGTGATTTGATGCGTGTTCCGCCGGCCGCCACGATCGTCGAAGTCGGGCCCCGCGACGGCTTCCAGCTCGTCGGCCGGGTGATCCCAACCGAGACAAAACTCCGCGTCATCCGGGCCCTCTACGACGCCGGACTCCGGGAGATCGAAGTCACGTCGTTTGTCTCGCCGACGGCCGTCCCGCAGTTCGCCGATGCCGACGAGGTCGCCCGTGCGGCCCTCGAGTTGCCCGCCCTGCGCGCGTCCGCCCTTGTGCCCAACCTGCGGGGGCTGGAACGCGCGCTCGCCGCCGGCATCCGGCACGTGACCGTCGTGATCGGGGCGACCGACGCGTTCAATACGGCGAACGTGCGGATGACGGTGGAACAGTCGCTCGAGCAGTTGTCCGCCATCGCGCGCACCGCCGGGACCGTTCCGGGCGCGTCGGTCGAGGCCGGGATCGCCGTGGCGTTCGGCTGCCCCTACAGCGGCGAGGTACCCTGGGCCGCGGTGGAACGGATCGTCGCGCACGCGATCGGCCTCGGGATCATCGCCATCAGCCTGGGCGACACGATCGGTGTTGCGACACCCGTGCAGGTCTCGGAAGCCGTGACGCGCCTTGCGGGCCGCCATCCCGGCGCGCGCCTCACGCTGCACCTTCACGACACACGCGGCATGGGTCTCGCCAACGTGCTGGCAGGGCTGGACGCCGGCGTCACGACGTTCGACGCCGCCATCGGCGGCCTCGGCGGCTGTCCGTTCGCCCCGGGGGCCACGGGCAACATCGCCACGGACGATACCAACCACATGCTGCTCGGGATGGGAATTCACACCGGGATCGATCAGGAGGCCCTGCTCGCCTGCGGGCGGCTGGTGGCCGAGACGGTGACCCGCGACCTGGCGAGTCACGCGCTGCGGGTCCACCTCGGCCGCGGTCACGACTAAGGTGCCCTTGGCGAGATCCCGAGCTCCGGTTTGGCAGGATTTCCCTCGCCTCTCTCGAATGGGCGGGGGATATTTAACGCCGGATAACTTACGCAGCATTCATCGGAGCAGCCAATGGCGCAAACGTTGCGGGACTGGTACCGTTACCTCGAGCGGCAGATGCACGTTTCCCTCCCGACGGCACCCTCCGACACTCCGGGTTCGCTTGGTCCGGGGCGGCTGAGGGGTGCTGTGAAAGGACACCGCGAGGCCGTGCCGCCCGGCGCCCCCGAGCCGGCCGACGTTCTGGTCGGCGCGGCGGTGGCCGCGGGGCGGGTTGACCGCCGGCAGCCCTCCAGGGCGGCCCTAGACGCGGAAGCGCATGCGGAGGCGGTGCGGCGGAGGCTCAGGGCAGGGCTCGACCAGGGCGCCCTGCCGATGGAGCTCGGTCCCCGCGCGCGCGGGCGCGGCGGCCGCCGGCCGATCACAGAGAGCCGGGAAGAAATTATCCGGCGGCTGCTCGATCCCGAACTTACGCTTCACGAGGCGGCTGCCGTGCTGAACTTGAGCAAGGCGACGATCCGGCGGTACACCGACCAGGGCAAGGTGCCCTGTCTTCGGACCGAAGGAGGACAGCGGCGCTTTCGGCTGTCGGCGCTGCTGGCCTTCCTCGACGAGCAGGCGCGGGCGCGCGGCGAGGCGGACGGCGCGTAGGTGCACGTCGGGCTCTTTACCGACTCGTATCTCCCTCGCACCAGCGGCGTGGTGCGGGCCGTGGCGGAATCGGCGCAGCAACTCCGCGCGCGCGGCCACCGCGTGTCCATCATCGCGCCGGCGTACCCGGGATATCAGGACCGTGACCCGGAGGTCGTGCGGGTGCCGTCCGTCACGCCCCCGGGCCACCCGGATTTTCCGCTGGCCGTCCCGTACCCAAGCCGGTCGCTGCGCACGGTGCGGAGCCTCGGGCTCGACCTCGTCCACAGCCAGTCGCCGTTTCTGGTCGGCGGGATGGGATGGTGGGTGGCGCGGGGGCTCGGCCGGCCCGTCCTGTTCACCTACCATACGCGATACGCGGACTACGCGCACTACACCCCCGTGCTCGGCGATCTCGCGCGGCCGTTGGTGAGCGCCTACACCATCGCGTACTGCAACCGGTGCGACTGCGTGCTGGCGCCCGTGCCGTCGATCGCCGCGTTGCTGCGCGAGTCGGGGGTGCGGACGCGCATTGCGGTCGTGCCGAGCATGGGCATCGACGTCGCGGCGTTCACGCCGGGCGCGGCGTCCGACGGGCGGTCCTCCGCCGCCGACACGCGGTCCGCCTCGGCGATCCGCGCGCGGTTCGGCCTGCCCCCCGGGGCGTCGCTCCTCGTCTTCGTCGGCCGGCTCGCCCGGGAAAAGAACGTTCCGCTGCTGCTCGCCGCGCTCGAGACGCTGCCCGCGGACGTCTGGCTGCTGCTCGTCGGCGACGGTCCGGAGCGTGCGCTCCTCGATGCCGAGGCGCGGCGTCGCGGCATCGGCGCGCGGACCGTCTTCGCCGGTACGCAGACGCCAGCCGCGGTGGCGGACGTCCTCGCGGCCGCCGACCTCTTCGTCTTTCCGTCGATGACCGAGACGCTGGGGCTCGCGGTGCTGGAGGCAATGGCGGCGGGGTGCGCGATCGTGGCGGTGCAGGCGCCCGCGTCGTCGGATCTGCTGCGCGACGGGGTGACCGGCCGCCTCGTGCCGCCGGACGCGCGCGCGTTCGCGGATGCCGTCCGGGACCTGCTGGCCGCGCCCGCCCGGCGGGGCGCCATCGGCCGGGCGGCCCGTGAGGGGGCCGCCGACTACGACCGCGGCCGCGTGACCGATCGGCTCGTGGCCGTGTACCAGGATCTGCTCGCGCATCCGGGCACGCCTGACCCGGTGCCCACGGGAGGACGCACGTGCGGCTGAAGCGCCTCGAACTCGCAGGGTTCAAGACGTTCGCCGATCGGACCGCGCTCGAGTTCTCGCCGCGCCTGACGGCGGTCGTCGGGCCGAACGGCAGCGGCAAGAGCAACATCTTCGACGCGATCCGCTGGGCGCTCGGGGAGGGGAGCCTGCGCGCCCTCCGCGGCATCCGCAACGAAGACGTCATCTTCGCCGGCAGCGAGCGCCGCCGGCCCCTCTCCATGGCGGACGTGACGCTCGTGCTCGACAACGGCGACGGGACGCTCATGATGCCGCTCGACGATGGGGACGACGGGACGCCGACGCCGCTGGCGTTCGCCGAGGTGACGGTGGCGCGCCGGGCGATGCGCGCGGCGGACAGCCGCTATTTCATCAATACGCTTCCGTGCCGGCTGCGGGATATTCAGACAATGTTTCTCGGAACCGGGCTCGGCGGGCACACCTACGCGCTGGTCACGCAGGGCGAGGTCGACCGGATGCTCGATGCGACGCCGGAAGAGCGGCGGATGATCCTCGAGGAGGCCGCGGGACTCGCCAAGTTCAAGCGCCGGCGCCACGACGCGGAGCGGCGGATGGCCGCCGCCGAGCAGTTGCTGCTGCGCGTCGCGGACATTCTGGCCGAGCAGGACGCGCGGGTCGACCACCTGGCGGCGCAGGCCGAAGCCGCGCGGCAGTACCAGGCCTATACGCGCGAACTGCGCGGACTGGAGCTTGCGATTCAGGTCGAGGAGGTTCGGCGGCTCGCACGCGCCCAGAAGCGCGTACGGGACCAGCTCGAGCAGCTGGCGGGCCGACGGCGGGAGCTTGACCAGGCGCTCGCGGCCTTCGCCGCCGAACGGACGGCGCTGGACCGGCGCGCGGTGGACGCCGGTCGCGAGTGGGACGACGCGCAGCGGTCGCTCGTGCGGCTGACCGAGCGGCGGGCCGCGGAGGACGCGGCGGTCGGGCTGCTCGTCGAGCGCGGCCGCGGCGTGGCGGCGCAACGGGCCCGGGCTGAGGCAGAGATCGCCCGCCATCGCGCCGAGGCGGACGGCCTCGCCGGCGAACGCGCCGGCCTGGATCTGCAGACCCAGGCGCTGGCCGTAGAGGAAGAACGGCGCCGCGCGGACGTGGCGGCGGCGCACGCGGCGCTGCGCAGCCTGGAGGACGACGCGGCCCGAGACGAGGCGCGCGTCGCCCAGGCCCGGGAGGAGGCGCGGGTGCTTGGGGATGCACGCGCCCGTGTCCAGACCGATCTGGCCGCCGCCGAGGCGCGGGTGGCCGCGTATCTCGACCGCGCCGCGGCGATCGCGGCCCGGCTCGGCCACCTTCACCGGCAGGCGGCCGAGGTCGCCGCCCGCCGGGACACGCTCGGGGCCGAGCTCGAGCAGATCGCGGGCGCCCTCGAGGCCCGGCGGCGCGCGCTCCGCGCGCTGCGCGACGAGCACGAGCAGGGCGAGGCCCATCGCGACGCGCTCGCGGCCGAGCTCCGCCGCGTGGAGATCGAGCGGGAAACGGTGCGCTCCCGGCTCGGATTTCTCGAGGAAGCGCACGCGCAGTTCCGGGGGTACGATGCGGGGGCGCGGGATCTTCTGCTGGCGCACCATCGGAACCCCGCGGCGTTCCCGGCGTTGCGCGGTACCGTCGCCGAGCGCCTGCACGCGTCCCGCGAGCTTCGTCCGGCCGTGGAGGCCGCGTTGGGACCGACGCTTTCGGCGCTGATCGTCGAGACCGTCGCAGGCGCGCGCGCGCTGCGCCGGGCGCTCGGCGAGGACGCCGGAGAGATCGCGTTTCTCCCGACAGCACTCCTCCGGCCGGGGACTCCGCCGCCGCTGCCGGATCCGGCGCAGGCGGATCCCGGGTTTCGGGGCCGTCTGCTGGACCAGGTGGACGTGACGGGCGAGGACGCCGAGGCCATCCGGACGCTGATGGCGGACGTCGTCGTGGCGGCCGACCTGGACGCCGCCGTGCGAATCCGGGACGCCGGGTTCGCCGGCCGGATCGTGACCGTGACCGGCGACGCCGTCTTGCCGGCGGGAGTCGTGACGACCGGCCGTCGCGCACTGGGACACACGGGTGCCGTGGGGCGGGCGGACGAGATCGCCGACGGCCGTGCCGCCGTCGAGCGGCTCGAGGCCGCCGTGCGCGAGTGCGCCGAACGGATCGACACGGCCGCAACACGGCTGCGTGCCACGGCCTCCGCCGTCGCCGGCGCCGGTGATGCGATCGAGCAGGAGACCGGCCGGCGCGGCGAGGCCGAGCGCCGGCTGACGCTGCTCGACGCGGAGCGCGGCCGGATCGACGAAGAGCTGGCCGCGCTCGTCGCGGAAGCGCGCGCGGCCGAAGACGCCGTCCGGGATCAGGAACACGGGCGCGATCGGTTCGCGGCGGAGGCGGCGGCGCTCGAGCAGCGCATCGCGGGATTGGACGGTGAAGCCGCCGGCCTCGCGGCCCGGCTGCACGACCACACCCTCGCGGTCCGCGCGGCCCGCGACGCCCTTGCCGACGGGCGCGTTGCCATCACCGAGCTGGAGGGCCGCCGCGCCGGCGTGCAGGCGCGCATCGCCGAGGTGGATCGAAGCGTCGCGGCGCTCGACGTCCGCCGCCGCGCTCTGGAGGGGGAAGTGAGCGGGCTCGACGCCGAGGCCGCCGCGCTGGCGGCCGAGGAAGCCGCCGCCCGCGACCGGTGCGCGGCCCTCGCCGAGGACGGCGCCCGGCTCGAAGGCGCGCTGGCAGCTCTCGACGGGGAGCGCGCCGCGGTGGCCGCCCGGCGCGCCGAGGTGGAGCACGAGCACGCCGCGGCCGCGGGGCGTGCGGAGGGGCTGGCCGAGGACGCCCACCGCGTCGAGCTTCGGCAGGCGCAGGTGGACGCGGAGATCGGCAGTGCACGCCGCCGGATCGAAGAAGAGTTCGGCCTGCCGTTCGACCGCGCGGCGGCCGCCGTGCCGGAGACGGTCGAGCGCGACGAGACGCTCGGGCGCATCGACGCGCTGCGCGGCCTGATCGCCGCCCTCGGGCCGGTCAACCTCATCGCGATCGACGAGCACCGCGCGGCGGCGGCCCGGGCTGAGGCGCTGCGCGGGCAGCAGCAGGACGTCGTGGGGGCGCTGGCGGCGCTGCGCGGCCTGATCGGCGACCTCGAAGCGGTCATCCGGGAGCGGTTCGACGAGACGTTCCGCGCGGTGAACGAGGAGTTCGGCGGGCTGTTCGTGCGTCTGTTCGGCGGCGGCCGCGGGGGGCTCGACCTGGTCGCAGTCGAGGGCAGCGACGAGCCGGGCATCGACGTCGTCGTGCAGCCCCCGGGAAAGAATCTGCGGAGCCTGGGCGCGCTCAGCGGCGGAGAGCGCGTCCTGGTGGCGCTCGCGCTCATCTTCGCGATGCTGCGGATCCGGCCCAGCCCGTTCTGCGTCTTCGACGAAGTCGAGGCGGCGCTCGACGAGGCCAACACGCGCAAGGTGGCCGAGATCCTCCAGGAACTGGCGGCACAGACCCAGATCATCATCATCACGCACAACAAGGCGACCATGGAAGCGTGCGACGTGCTGTTCGGCGTGACGATGGAAGAGCCGGGCGTCTCCCGCATCGTCTCGGTGCGGCTGGAGGAGGGAGCGGCGCGCGAGCAGCAGCCGGTAGGGTAGCAGATCGTGCAGTTGGTCCGGACGGCACTGGAGCATGGTGGGGCTGACCGACGCGCCCAGATGAGGAGCAGATCGTGCAGTTGATCTCGGCGGCACTGGAGCACGGCGGGGCTGCCCGACGCGTTCTGACCTGATGGCACGCGGCGGGTGGTTCGGCCGGTTCCGCGAGGGCTTGGCGAAGACGCGCCAGGCCCTCGCGGCGCAGCTCGACGGCCTGCTCGGCCGCGAAGTGGACGAGTCGTTCTATGCGGATCTCGAGGAAGCCCTGCTCGGGGCCGACCTCGGCGTCCACACGACCGAGACCGTCGTCGCGCGGCTCCGGGATCGTGCCCGCTCCGGCGAGCTCGGCGCGGCCGCACGGACCGCGGAGGGGCTCAGGCAGGCGCTCGTCGACGTCGTGCTCGCGACGCTCGGAGACCCGGCGCCGCTGCGTCTCGACCCGCCGCCGGCCGGCATCGTGGTGCTCGGGGTGAACGGGGCCGGCAAAACGACGACGATCGGCAAGCTGGCCCACCGGCTGCGCGCGGACGGCCGCCGCGTGCTCGTCGCCGCCGCCGACACGTTCCGGGCGGCCGCGATCGATCAGTTGGAGGTGTGGACGGAGCGCGCCGGCGTGGACCTGGTGCGGCACGCCGAGGGCTCCGATCCGGCCGCCGTGGTGTACGACGCGGCGCAGGCCGCCCGGGCGCGCCACACCGACGTGCTGATCGTGGACACGGCGGGCCGGCTCCACACCAAGACGAACCTCATGGACGAGCTCAAGAAGCTCGACCGCGTGCTGCGGCGTGAGCTGCCGGGGGCCTCCGTCGAGTCGCTTCTCGTGCTGGATGCCACGACCGGCCAGAACGGCATCGCGCAGGCGCGGCAGTTCGCCGCGGCGCTGCCGGTGACGGGCGTGGTGCTGACCAAGCTCGACGGCACGGCCCGCGGCGGGATCGCCGTGGCGATCGCCGACGAGCTGCGGCTGCCGGTCAAGCTGGTCGGGTTCGGGGAAGGCATGGACGACCTCCAGCCGTTCGATCCCCGCGCGTTCGTCGAGGCGTTGCTCGAAGCTTAAGCTCCGGCGCTTCCGTCCCGCGCCCGCGGGATGTGCTATAATGGCGTCAAGGACTATGCCTTTACACAAGATACCTCCCCGCGTCCGCACCCTCGATGATCGGACCGCCGTGATCGGGCTGTTCGACGCGTACGCCGGTCTGCTCACGGCGCGGCAGCAGTTGCTGGTGCGGATGTACTATCACGAGGACCTCTCGCTCGGGGAGATCGCCGGGCGCCTGCGGGTCAGCCGGCAGGCGGTGTTCGACGGCCTCCGGCGCGCGACAACCGAGATGCGGCACCTCGAAGCGCGGCTGCGGGTGCTCGCCGGTCACCGGCGGAACGGCCGCAGCCGCACCACGGCGGCGGTCCGGCTGGACGCGGTCGAGCACGAAGCCGCCCGCCTCGCCGCCGCGGGCGCCGACACCGCCCCGTTGCTGCGGGCGTTGCGGGCGCTGCGGGAGATCGTGTGACCGCGGCGGCGTCGCCCCGCTTGCGCGGGACTAGCCGGCGGGATGCGCCGACGTCGCCCCGCTTGCGCGGGACTAGCCGGCGGGATGCGCCGGCGTCGCCCCGCTTGCGCGGGACTAGCCGGCGGGATGCGCCGGCGTCGCACTACTTCTCCCCGGCGCCGCCGGACCCCCCGGGACGGCCGCGCGTGGTCCGGTTTCAGGACCGCGGACGCGAATACCGGTTTCATACCGCCGCCGGGGTGTTCTCGCGCGGCGGCGTCGATCGCGGGACGCGCCTGATGCTCGAGGCCGTGGATCCGGGCGACGCCGCGACGGTGCTGGATCTCGGCTGCGGCTACGGCCCGGTCGGCGTGGTCATCGCCGCCCGCGCGCCGCGGGCGCGCGTCGTGCTCGTGGACATCAACCCGCGCGCCGCGGCGCTCGCCGCCGCGAACGTGCGCGAGAACGGCGTGCGGAACGCCGAGGTGCGGACGGGGGACGGGTGCGCCCCGGTCGATGCGATGCGCTTCGATCTCGTCCTCCTCAACCCGCCGATCCGGGCCGGCCGGAGCGCCGTCGTGCGGCTTGTGCGGGATGCGCGCGCGCATCTGGCGCCCGCCGGCCGCTTCTATCTGGTCGCCCGCACGAGCCAGGGGGCGCGGAGTCTCGCGCGGTGCATGAACGAGGTCTTCGAACGCGTGAGCGAGATCGAGCGCGGCGGGGGATTTCGGGTCTACGAGGGCCGCGATGTTTGAACAGCTGCAGACGCGGCTCGGCGGCATTCTCAATCGCCTGCGCGGACGGGGGGCGCTCTCGGAGGCGGACGTCGATCAGGCGCTTCGGGAGATCCGGCTCGTGCTGCTCGAGGCGGACGTCAACGTGAAGCTCGCGCGTGACTTCATCGGTCGCGTGCGCGAGGCGGCGGTGGGGCAGGAGGTCTGGAAGAGCCTCACGCCGGGACAGCAGGTCGTGCAGATCGTCCACGACGAGCTCGTGCGGCTCCTCGGCGAGACGCACCGCCCGCTCGCCCCGGCGCCGCACCCTCCGACCGTGATTCTCCTCGCCGGCCTGCACGGTACCGGCAAGACCACGACGGCCGGCAAGCTGGCCGTGCACCTGGCGAAGCGGGGGCGGCACCCGGTCCTGGCCGCGGCGGATCTCTCGCGGCCGGCCGCCGTGCGCCAGCTCGAGATCGTCGGCGAGCGCGCCGGCGTGCCGGTCGTGGCCCCCCAGCCCGGGGAGGACGCCGTCGCGGTCGCGCGCCGGGCACTCGCCGTGTGCCGGGACCGGGTGGCCGACACGCTCATCGTCGACAGCGCCGGCCGGCTGCACGTCGACGGCGACCTGGTGGCCGAACTCGCGCGCATCCGCGAGGCGGTGTCCCCCCACTACACGCTCCTCGTGCTCGACGCCATGGCCGGCCAGGACGCCGTCCGGATGGCGGAGGGGTTTCACCGGGCGGTGCCGCTCGACGGCGTGATTCTGACGAAGCTCGACGGCGACGCGCGCGGCGGCGCCGCGCTGTCCGTGGTGGCGACGCTCGGCGTCCCCATTCTCTACGTCGGGACCGGCGAGCGGCTCGAGGCGCTCGAGGCGTTCCATCCGGACCGGATGGCCTCCCGGATTCTCGGCATGGGCGACGTCCTCACCCTGATCGAGAAGGCGCAGGAACAGGTGACGGTGGACGAGGCGCGGGAGATGGAGCGCAAGCTGCGCCGCGCCGACTTCACGCTCGAGGATTTCACCAAGCAGCTCCGTCAGGTGCGGGCTATGGGGCCGCTGGATCAGGTGCTGGGCATGATCCCGGGGCTGAACGCCCGCCGGGCGGGGGATGCGGCCGGCGAGGTTGACGAGCGCCAGCTGACGCGGATCGAGGCGATGATCAACTCGATGACCCCGGGCGAACGCCGGCACCCGGAGGTGATCGACGGCAGCCGCCGGCGGCGCATCGCGCGGGGCAGCGGCACCTCCGTTCAGGAGGTCAACCGGTTGCTGCGGCAGTTCACGGAGGCGAAGAAGATGTTGAAACAGCTCGAGAGCATGGGCCGGCGCGCCGGAAGGCTCGGCAGGCTGCCGACGCCGCCGGCCCCGTAACCCGAGGAGAGGGAGGGAGCCATGAGCGTCAAGATCCGGTTAACCCGCCGTGGAGCGAAGGGGCAGCCGTTCTACCGGCTGGTGGTCGCCGATTCCCGCAGCCCGCGCGGCGGCAAATATCTCGACAGCGTCGGGTTCTACAATCCGCGGACCGAGCCGTCGACGATGCAGGTGAACACCGAGAAGGTCCTGGCGTGGCTGCGCAAGGGGGCCCGGCCGTCGGACGCCGCCCGCGTCATTCTCGAGCGGACCGGCGTGCTCCGCCAGTGGGAAGAGAGCCGGGCCAAGGCGCCGCGGTGAAGGCGCTCGTCGAACTCGTGGCGCGGTCCCTCGTCGATCATCCCGACGCGGTCGACGTGCAGGTCGTCGACGGTCCGCAGACGGCCACGATCGAGGTCCGGGTGGCCGCGGACGACGTCGGCAAGCTGATCGGGCGGGGCGGCCGGATCATCAAGGCGATTCGCACATTGGCGCGCGCGTCCGCGACGGGAAGCGGCAAGCGTGTGAACGTGGAGATTCTGCGCCCCTAACGAAGAGGAGGACAGTGATGCCGTCGATTACGGTGCAGCGGCCGATCCTCATCAAGACGATCGTGACCGACGCCTTCAAACGGTTGTACGTCGCCGATCTCGAAGACGCCATCAAGCGCGTCGACGCGGTGGTCCAGCAGATCGACGTGCAGGCCCGGCGCTTCGAACTCGAGCGGCAGGTCTCGCCGCAGTCGCGCGCCGTCCGGCAGCAGCTCGACCTCGAGCGGGCGCGGCAGGACGCGGCGCGCGCGGAGCTGACCGCCCGGCTGCGCGAAGCGCAGGACCTCAAGCTCAACGAAGAGTTCACGCAGGGCACGATCGAAGGGGTCGCCGAGGTCAACGTCGGCGACAACCTGTTCGACAAGATCTCGCGCGCGGAGATCATCGTGAAAGACGGAATCGTGATGGAGATCCGGGAGGGCGCGCCGGCCACGTCGGCCGCGTCGACGTTGATCACGCCCGGCGGCGGGTGATCCCGCCGCGCGACCTCATCGTGGTCGGCGAGGTCACGCGGCCGCACGGCCTGCACGGAGCGATCCGGGTACTGCCGGTCACGGACTTCCCCGAGCGCCTGCCGCGCCTCCGGCGCGTCGCGGTCGTGCAGGGGGGCGCCGCGCGGATGCTCGCGGTGGAGTCCGCTGAGCCGGCCGGCCGCTTCGTGGCCATGAAGCTGGCCGGGATCGACACGGTCGAGGAGGCCGCCGCCCTGCGCGGCGCGACGATCGAGATCCCGGCCGCGGAGGCGGCGCCGCTGCCGCCCGGCGAATTCTATGTCTTTCAGATTGTGGGCCTGCGGGCCCGCACCCCCGGCGGCGAGGTGCTGGGGGAGGTCGTCGACGTCCTCCGGACCGGCAGCAACGACGTCTACGTCATCCGGACGTCCGGCGGGGGCGAGGTCCTCGTGCCGGCAGTGGAAGGCGTGATCGAGGCCGTCGACCTCGCGGCCGGTGAGCTCGTGGTGCGGCCGCCGGAGTGGCTGTGATGCGCATCGACGTGGTCACGATCTTTCCGGACGTGTTTCCGGGGCCGCTCGACGTCGGGGTGATCGGCCGCGGCCGGCAGCGCGGCCTCCTGGACCTCGTCGTCTGGGACCTTCGCCGGTTTGCGGACGACCGGCACCGGACCGTGGACGAGCCGCCGTACGGCGGCGGCGCGGGCATGGTGATGAAGGCCGAGCCGTTTTTGCGGGCCGCGGACGCGATTCGCGCCGCCTCGCCCTCGGCGCGGGGGCCGGTGCTGCTCACGAGCCCGCAGGGGCGGCGGTTCACCCAGGCTCGGGCCCGGGCGCTCGCCTCGTCCCCCCAGCTCACGATCCTGTGCGGGCGCTACGAGGGGGTGGACGAACGCGTGGCCGCGATCCTCGGCGCGGAGGAAATCAGCATCGGCGACTACGTCCTGAGCGGCGGCGAACTGCCGGCGATGGTGATCGTCGAGGCCGTGGGCCGGTTGGTCCCGGGCGTCGTCGGCGAGGAGGCGTCGGTCCGCGAGGACTCGTTCTCCGCGGGCCTGCTGGACCATCCTCACTACACCCGTCCGGCCGACCTTGCCGGGCACCCCGTCCCGCAGGTCCTGTTGAGCGGACACCACGAGGAAATTCGCCGGTGGCGGCGCCGCGAGGCGCTGCGCCGCACCTTCGCCCGCCGCCCGGATCTGGTCGACGAGGCGGCACTGG
This sequence comes from bacterium, assembly GCA_035945995.1. Lineage (NCBI taxonomy): Bacteria > bacterium. Next base: position 42,363 of record DASYZR010000112.1, on the reverse strand, counting down.
ACGACGAGGCGCGCGCGTGGCTCGTGGAGTTGCGGGCGGAGCGATCGCAAGGTACCGGCGACGGCGCGGGTGACGAGGGGTGACGGTACGAACGCACGCGTGCTATAATGCGCTGTCACTTCGTCTGGGGGTCGTGGGATGGAGAGGCTCGACGCGATCGAACGGCAGCAACTGAAGCCGGGGTTGCCGCCGTTCGGCGCCGGCGACACCGTGCGGGTCCACATGAAGGTCGCGGAGGGCGGGCGGGACCGCCTCCAGGCCTTTGAGGGCACCGTGATCGGGCGCCGCGGCGGCGGGCTGCGGGCCGCGTTCACGGTCCGCCGCGTTTCCCACGGCGTCGGCGTCGAGCGAACCTTTCCGCTGCATTCTCCCCGCATCGAGAAGATCGAGATCCTCCGCAAAGGGCGCGTACGCCGCGCCAAGCTCTACTACCTGCGGGAGAAGATCGGCCGGGAGAGCCGGATCAAGGAGAAGCGCTAGGCGTGGCGTCCCTCAGCATCCCCTCGATGATTCTGGGGGTGTCGGCGTTATTGGTGGCCTCCCGGGTGATCGTCAAGCGCACGTACCGGATTCCGCCGGTCGTCCGCACCTCGATTGTCGAAACTCTCGATGCCTGCATCTTCGCCGCCGTGCTCAGCTTGGTCATCATCACCTTTGTCGTCCAGGCCTTCTACATTCCGTCGGGCTCCATGGAGCCGACGCTCATGATCAACGACCGGATCCTGGTCGCCAAGTTCCTGTACCGCTTGGAGCCCGTCGCCCGCGGGGACGTGATCGTCTTCCGCTACCCGCTCAACCCGCAGCGCGACTTCGTCAAGCGGATCATCGGATTGCCGGGCGATCGGGCGCTGCTCAAAGAAGGCGTCGTCTACATCAATGGTGAACGCATTTCGGAGAAGAGCTACACCATCAAGCCGGATTTCGGCAACTACGGGCCGGTGATCGTCCCGCGCGGTGAGTACTTTGTTCTCGGCGACAACCGGAACAACAGCGAAGACAGCCGGTTCTTCGGCTACGTGCCGCGTGCCAATATCATCGGCAAAGCGATTTTCATCTACTGGCCGCCGCAGCGCATCGGCTTCGTCCACTGAGCCGGTAGGTACGTCCGCGCGGCCGTCGGGACGCGGCGCGTGCGGCTGATCGACCTCCGGCAGCTCACGGTGGCCGACGTCGTCCGGCGTCTCGACGAGTACCGCGTTCCTCCCGAATCCCTGCTCCGTAGCCTGGCCCGCGACCGGCGCGCCCTCGTGCGCCGTCTGGCCGTGCGGGCCCGGGAGGCGGCCGCCGCGGCCCGGGCCGAGGCGGCGCGGCTGCGCGGCCTCTACCGCGAGGAGCGTCGGCGCGTCCGCGCCGGCTACGTGGTGGCCGGCATCGACGAGGTGGGGTGCGGCCCCCTGGCCGGGCCGGTCTTGGCCGCTGCGGTTGTGCTGCGGCCGGCGCCGCCGATCCGCGGCCTCGACGACAGCAAGCGGCTGCGCGCCGGGGAACGCGAGGCCCTCGCCGCGGAGATTCGCGCGCACGCGACGGCGTTCGCCGTGGCCGAGGCGTCGGTCGCCGAGATCGACCGGTTCAACATCATCGGCGCGACGCGGCTCGCGATGCAGCGGGCGGTCGCCCAACTGGCGGCGCCTCCGAGTTTTCTCCTCATCGACGGCCGGCACGTCCTGCCGGGCGGAGTCCCGCAGTCCGCGATCGTCAAAGGCGACGGGTCGTGCGCCTGCATCGCCGCCGCGTCGATCGTGGCCAAGGTGGCGCGCGATCGGCTCATGCTGGAGCTGGACCGGCAGTATCCCGAATACGGCTTCGCCCGGCACAAGGGCTATGCGACGGCCGAGCATCTCGCCGCGCTGGATCGCCACGGCCCGTCGCCGGTTCACCGGCGTGCGTTCCTTCCCGAGCGCCAGCTCCCGTTGTTCGAGCCCGTACTCCTCGGAGGGCCCTGACGGCCGGCCACGCGTTGGAGCCGCATTCAGGTGCCGGTCTCCCCGCGCGACCGGGAATCCGCCCGCTGCGCGGCCGCATCGGCGAGGACGCCGCCGCGGCCGCGCTGGCCGCGCGCGGCTACCGCGTCCTGGCGCGGAATGTCCGGATGGGGCGCGGGGAGATCGATCTCGTGTGCGAGCACGACGGCGACGTCGTCTTCGTCGAGGTCAAGGCCCGGCGCGGCGCCGCTTTCGGGACACCGGCGGAAGCGGTCACCGCGCGGAAACAGCGCGCGCTCGTCGCGCTGGCCTCGCGGTACTTGGTCCGCACGGGGCGGGGGGACCGCCCGTGCCGGTTCGACGTAGTCGAGGTGTGGCTGGACGCCGGCAACCGGCCGATCCGCGCCGACGTCCTGCGGGACGCGTTTCAGGGCTAAGCAGGACTTCCGAAAACCGGCCGAGAAGTGCCACGCCGCAAGCGGAGTACCGAGCTCGTTATCGCCGGTCCGAAATCGCACCTTTCGTCGTCGCACCGGACGCACCAGTGGAGGCAGCCGTCATGAGCCGCGATGAGCTCTTCTGCGCCCTTCAAGCCCACGGAGCATTCTCCCTGATTCAGGCCATTCAGGACGTCGCCGCCGGGCGGCGGCGACGCGTCCACGTCGATCCGGTCGCCGGCGAGCCCGCGCTTACCCGCGAGGCGGTGGAATTGCTGCGGAGCCTCGGCGCCGACGTGGAGATTCCCGTGCCCGCGCTGCACTCCCGGTTGCGCCGCGCGGGTTGACGCCGGGCCCGGCGATGAGAGACGAATTGATCCGGCGTGAGACGCCGAGCGGCACGGTCCGCGTCGTGGTCGCGTACGCGCGCGTCCGTGGGGGCGGGTGGCTGTGGATCGCGCGGCGCACGCCCTCCGGCCCGATCGTCGGTCAGGGCCGCGGGACGAGCTACGAGATCGTGCGGGCGGCGGTCGAGGAGTGGCTGGAGCAGGAGGCCGAGGCGCTGACCCGATAGCCATCTCGCCTCGTGTCCACTCACTTCCGCGGGATCGGGCCACGTAACGCTCCAATCGGGAATCGGGGTTTTGCGCGGTCCGCAGGAGACCGTTCGGAGACCACCCTTTCGGCCGCTTAGATGCGTCGACAGTGCTTCGGTTGAGGTCTAGTACGAGTTGTCCTCTGCTGCCGTCAGAGGCCGTTCACCCTGATGTCTCTGCCTCCAGGGTCTTCACACAACGTCGCATCTTCGTATACAGTTCGGGGCCAAACGCCATCATATTGTGCTCCTTGATAGCGTGCTCAGCACAGAGTTGGATGACCTCTTCCAAGCTTGAACCCCGGGCCTGAAAGTTGCAATCAACGCCGGCGTCACGGCAATTGATGAGATACACCTTCGCCATATCGATCCTCCCCCCAGGGCAGACTCACCCACGTTCGACTCACCCAAACGACGGCCGCGAACGCCCGAACTCGTCTTAATGATAATGTCCGATTCGAGGCCACTTCAGTCGAGCGCGCCCCGTCAGACGGGGCGGGCCCGGGAGCCCGCCCCCGTCGGCGCGCCGCCAGGCCGCCGTGTCTTATGCGGCCGCGGGCTTGATGTTCTGGTTCACGCGGAACACGTTCTCGGGATCGTACTGCCGCTTCACAGCCGCCAAGCGCGCATAATTGCCACGGTAGGTCGCCTGGATGCGGTCCTCGCCCTCGTCCATCATGAAGTTGACGTAGGCGCCGCCGGCCGAGTACGGATGGATGGCGTTCCAGTAGTCTCGGCTCCACCGGGTGATGATGTCCTTCTTCGCCGGATCCGGATCGACGCCGATGATGACCATCGCGAACTTCGCGTCGCGGTACGCCCACGCGGTGTCGTGCGCGCCGACCCGCGCCGCCGCGCCGTCGATCGGGTACATGTGCATGCTCGACAACATCGTCGGCATCGCCGCCCCGTGCTCGACGTGCTTCGGGATCGACGCCGTGGCGATCTCGTTGAGGAAGTCCGCCTTCCAATACCATTGCAGCCCGGGCGGGTACAGCGGGTCGAAGAGCGTCTGGAGCGCCGGGAGCGGCACCGGGCCGACGTGCTCGAGGGCCGGCGTCTTGAACCGCCGCACGGGCGCGAGCAGCGCCGACTCCAGCCGCTCCGCCGGGCCCGTATAGCACCACAGCACGCCGCACATCTTCTTGAGGTGCAGTGCCTCGGGAAAGAGCGGCACGGGCGGGATCGTGAGGAAGGCGAAGAATCCCGCCACGTCGTCGGGGGCCCCCGCCATGAACTCCCGGTACCACGCGAGCACCTCGGACGCATCCTCGACCGGCCAGAGTGTCGGCCCGGCGCAGACGGTGCTGATCGGCTGCAAGCGGAACAGAAACGACGTGACGATGCCGAAGTTCCCGCCGCCGCCGCGGATTGCCCAGAAGAGGTCCGGATGGGACTCCGGCCCCACAGTCACCGACCGCCCGTCGGCCAGCACCATGTCGGCCTCGAGCAGGTTGTCGATCGAGAGCCCGCACTTGCGCGTCAGGTGGCCGAGCCCGCCGCCGAGCGTCAGCCCGCCGACACCGGTGGTCGAGATGATTCCGGCCGGCACCGCCATCCCGTAGGCGTGGGTCGCATGGTCGACGTCCCCAAGCGTCGTCCCGCCGCCGACGCGCACCGTGCGGGCCGCCGGGTCGACCCGAGCATATCGGATCGGGGCGAGGTCGATCACGAGTCCGTCGTCCACGACGCCGAGGCCCGCGGCGCTGTGCCCGCCGCAGCGCACGGAAATCGGCAGGCCCTGCTCCCGCCCAAAACGCAGGGCCGTGATCACGTCGCCGGCGTCTGTGCACCGGGCGACTAACACGGGATGCCGGTCGATCATACCATTGTGTACCTTCCGAGCCGCCTCGTAGGCCGCGTCATCGCGACCGATTAGTTCACCCCGCAAGCTGGCCTTGAGCGTTGCCACCGCTGCCCGCTCTGGCATGATGCCCTCCCCTACGGCGTAATGAGATTTGGCCGCGCCCGCTCCGCGGCCTGCCTTGAGACCCACAACACGACGAGTCCGTAGTCGCCCGTTTCGTTGTCGGCGAAGAATTCGCATCGGTCGCAGCCCTGTTGTGCTCGGATCGCGGGTACGACTTTATCGACGATTGCCTTTGCCGCAGTGCGTTGTCCAGCGCCCAAGCTGAACTGGACGAGCCTGAGGTTCATGATGATCACCTCCTAATGTCGGGTGTGCATGCTGCGTGACCACCAATTCGTTCTACGTGCGGACGGGCAGGCGGCATTACCCGCCCGTCGCATGCCAGATCATCCGTCGTTGTCACTTCGCCTTCGGCAGGGGCAGAATGGTCACGCTCGGCTGCCCGGTTGGCATGCTTTGGCGGGACGGATCCCAAAGCAGGTAGATCTTTCCGTAGGTGTCCACGATTGAGTTGACGACCTTCTCCGCCTGGTCCGGAGACATGTCGAGGACCGCCGCCGAGACGAGGGGAATTTCGACTCGGTGGTAGTGCCACTGCGCCTTTTCCGCCGCGGAGAACTTCGCGTAGGTCGCGGAAGGGACGATCGTCTCGACCCCGACGAGCCGGGCGTCCGGCGCCCCGCTGTCGTAGAGCTGGCACTCGATCAGGCCGCCGGCGACCTGCTTGCAGAAGTGGTGCGCCAGCATATCAGGTTTTCCTGGGAAGTGCATCTTCGCGGTGATGTGCAGGGTCCAACCGTCGCTGGGTCGCGGGCCGCCTCCCCCGGCCGCGGCCTCCGGGCCGAGACGGCCCGAGCTGAGGGTCGCCACCGTCGCGGCGGTGGTAAACGCGAGCACGACCGGAACGGTGCGCCATCCGATGTGCTTCATCCGTTCTCCCCCTCTCGTTTTGGCTACGCGGTCCGCTCGACCGGCGCGCCGACTAGACTCCCCCACTCCGTCCACGAGCCGTCGTAGTTACGGACGCGGGGGTACCCGAGTAGGTACGTGAGCGTGAACCAGGTCAACGACGAGCGCTCGCCGATCCGGCAGTACGCGATGATCTCGTTGTCCGGGTGGACGCCGCGGCTTTCGTACAGGCGGCGAAGGTCCTCCGCCTCCTTGAAGGTGCCGTCCTCGCGCACGTTTTGGCCCCAGGGAATGTTGTGCGCGCCCGGGATGTGGCCGCCGCGCTGCGCCCCCTCCTGCGGGTACGCCGGCATCGCGATGAGTTCTCCGGTGAACTCTTGGGGCGACCGCACGTCGACGAGCGCAACGCCGTCCACGCCGATGCGTGCCTGCACCTGATCTCGAAATGCCCGGATGTTGAGGTCGGGCTCCTTAGCGCGGAAGGTCGCCCGCGGGTGGGCGGGCGGGTCGGTGCTCAGGGGCCGGCCCTCCGCGATCCACTTCGCACGGCCGCCGTTGAGAATGCGGACCCGATCGACCCCGAACATCTTGCACAGCCAGAACGTGTACGCGGCGAACCAGTTGTTCTTGTCGCCGTAGAGCACCAGCGTGCTGTTGTTGTCGATCCCAAAGGTCCCGAGCAACTGCTCGAATTGCTCTTTGGAGATCCAGTCCCGGCGGACTCGGTCTTGCAGCTGCGTCTGCCAGTTAAAGTGAACGGCGCCCGGGATGTGACCCTGATCGTACAGCGTGACGTTCTCGGAGATTTCGACCACCCGCACTGCGGGATCGCGTAGGTGGTCGCCGAGCCAACTTGTCTCGACCAACACTTCCGGTTGCGCGTAGCCCCTCGGCATGAGCCGCTGCCCTCCTTCCGTCCGGCGAAGTGCCTGCGCGATTCGCCGTTAGGCTATAGGAGAACAGGGTCCGGCGTCACCGTGAGAAGTACGCGTTTTCGAGGTTGTCGGTACGTGTTTTCCGGCGTAGGTACCGTGGCGCGCTGGAGCCCCGCTCCGAGCGGTCAGGCGGAAGGCGGGCGAAAGCCGTGGTCAACCGCCCAGACGGCCACCTGCGCGCGCGTGCTGAGGCCGAGCTTGTTGAGGATGCTCTGCACGTGGCCCTCGGCCGTCCGCCCCGAGATCACGAGGGTCGTGGCAATCTCCCGGTTCGTCGAGCCACGAGCCAGGAGCCGGACTACCTCACGTTCGCGGGTCGTCAAAGGGTCGTCGCTTGGTCCGTTCGGGCGCCGCGGCCGGCCGACCGCCATCTCCGACCCTGCCGGTCCCACCGCGAACTCGACGGCCTGGTCGAGCGTCATCGCCTGTCCCGAATTCCGCGCGGCCTCAAACGCTTGGTCGCTCAAGGAAGCACGAGTGCGGGCCAGGTAGTGTTCAACCTGTAACCAGAAGTCTCGGTCCCGACGGGACCGGAGATATTCTTGGATGGGCAGCGCGGCGGCGAACAGGATGGCGGCTCGTTCGTGGGCACCCTGCGCACAGGCGACGCACGCCAACCCCTCAAGGCACTGAAAGGCGACCCATCCATTCTGGGCCGGCGTGCGCAGGCGGATGGCTCTGCCGAAGGCCGCCGCGGCGCCGTCGAACGCGCCGTTGCACAGCAAGGTGATGCCCATGTTGCGAAGCGCCACGGACACGCGCCACCGATCGCCGAGTTGCTCAAAGAGCCGCGTGCTTTCGGCGCAGAGATCGGCCGCCCGCGCGTAGTAGCCTCGCTTCCGCACATTTGCCGACAGTTGCGTGAGGGCGAATGCCAGCAGCCATTGATCGCCAAGTTCTTGCGCACGAGCGACGGCCTCTTCGAGCAAGGCGATCGCCCGGTCCGGTTTCCCGATCTCGGGCGCCAAAATGCCTTCCGCGATATGTGCGATCATCGAACACTCCCTGTCACGCATGAGCTCGGCACTGACGCTCAGGCCCTCGGTCAACTCGCAGGCCCGGCTGAGGTCTCCTTGGGCCAGCGAAAACAGAATGACGCCCCACTTCGCCCTGAACACCTGGAGCGGCGTCGCCGCCCCACCGGCCGCGAGGGCATCCTCGACCCATTGCCGGCCCTCACTCCAGTGTTCGCTCATGAACCAGAACCAGGTGAGGGCGCCGGCCAACCGCAGTACTGCGGCCGCATCTCTAACCGCCTTGCTCCATCCGAGCGCCGCCCGGAGGTTGTCGTGCTCGATCTCGAGGCGGCTGAGCCACATGTCCTGCTCGGGGCCGCGCAACTTCGTGGTCGCGCGCTCGGCGAAGTCGAGATACCAGTCTCGATGCTGACGCTGAATAACCTCAGCGTCTCCGGACTCGTCGAGCCGCTCGCGGCCGTACTGGCGCACACTCTCCAGCAGGCGATACCGCGCGTGCCGGTCCCGTTCATCCACAATGACGAGTGACTTATCGACCAGGCGACCCACGAGGTTCAGAACGTCTGGGCCTGCGATGCCGGCCGCCGCGCAGACCTGTTCGGCCGCTTCCAACGTGAACCCGCCCGTGAAGACAGAGAGCCGCCTGAACAGCGTCCGTTCATGTTCCGTCAGCAGATCGTGGCTCCAGTCCAGGGTCGCCCGGAGGGTTTGGTGACGCGGGAGGGTCTTCTTCGACCGGGCCGTCAACAGCCGGAACCGATCGTCGAGCCGCGCCGCGATCTGCTCGACCGACAATACCACTACACGGGCGGCGGCAAACTCGATGGCCAGGGGCATACCATCCAGCCGCTGGCAGATCTGCACGATCGCCGCGGCGTTGTCGCTCGTGAGCGCGAAGCCCGGCTGATTGAGGGCCGCCCGTTCGGTGAACAGACGGACCGCGTCGTACTGCGCAAGGTCTGTCACGGGCGGCGCTTCGTGCACCTCCGGCACCCGCAGCGGCGGGACTCGGTACGTCGCCTCGCCATCGACGCCCAGCACCTCACGGCTGGTTGCCAAGATGCGAAGGCCAGGGCTGTGGCGCAGCAGGCGATTCGCCAGCATCTGACACCCATCGCCGAGATGCTCACAGTTGTCCAGCACGAGCAGCAGCGTCTTTGTTCGCAAGTACTCCGCCAGCGTGTCGGCCAGCGGTTGGGTGGGCTGTTCCGGGGCGTCGAGGGCCAGCGCGACGCTGTTCGGAACGAGCGCCCCATCGGTCACCGAGGCCAAATCGACGAACCACACGCCGTCAGGGTACCCGCCGAGGACACCGGCGGCTAGCCGGAGGGCGAGTCTCGTCTTACCCGAACCGCCCGCGCCGGTGAGGGTCAGAAGTCGGGTGGACGCGAGCAAACGTGCGATCTCCGCGATCTCGCGCTCTCGTCCGATAAACGTGGTGAGTTCGGCCGGGAGGTTGTGGAGGCGCCGGGACGGGGCTTGGGCCGCCTGACGCGCCGGCCGGGAGGATCGCCCCGGCCGCCTAGCCCTCCGCCGCTTAGTGCCCTGTCTCCGCGAGCGAGGCGCCACTCCATCCCCCCGATGGCACCGGCTCGTACCGATTGAAGGCGCCTTCGGTGGGCTCCCGATGCCAACCTTCGAGCGGCTTACCAGGAACATGTGCTCTTCGGTACGGCTACTATCCGCTGCGCGCGGTAGCGGCTTCCCGAACCGGCGTGCCCGATGTCTGCGATATTGACCGGGATTTCCGTTTTTGGCCCTCGACTCCTTCCATTTGCGGAGCCCGGCCAGGTTCTTCGTCCGGACTCTATCACGTGGCCCATGCGAAGGCCTGTTCGGGTCCCCCTGAACCCCCCAAAGCTCAGCGCGGTCGCGCTGACAGCCGATTTCTCGGACACCATGCTCCTCGGCCTCCTTGCCGCTGACGGTGGTTGCAACGATGGCGTCTGCTACCCTGCGGGCCCCGGTAGCGTGGCCAGCCGCTGCACGATCGTCCCGAGCAGCCGCCGCGTCAGGTGCCCTTCCGCCAGCAGCAACCTATCCGCGCTGTCCCTGGACTTCCTCCGGCGGTCGGTCCCACATGAGTCGGCAGGTTCGCGATATCGGCGGCCCGAACTTCTCGGGACCGTCCGCGGAGGTGCGTCATGGGTTATCTCAGCCGCCGTGTCTACGAGGATCGTCTCGCCCGCATTCGTCGCGACCTTGAGGAAGCCGATCTCGCGGCGCTCGCGGTCCTGACGCCGGAGAACTTCCTCTATGTTTCCGGCCACTTTCTCGACGTGCAGCCATGGGAGCGGCCGGTGGCCGCGATCGTGCCGCGCGACGGCGGGCCGTTCCTCGTGATGCACGAGCTGTCGACGAATCACGTCCGCTACGCCGACGAGCACCGCTCGATATGGATTCCGGAGGTGCACTTCTACGCGGAGCACTATCGCCTCCAGCATCGGACGCATGTCACGCCGCAGTGGCCGCAGATGGTGGCGGATCTGCTGCGGCGGAAGGGGATCCGGCGCGGCCGGCTCGGCGTCGACAGTACGGCCGGACCGATTGTGCGCGTCCCGGATCTCCTGCCGGGCCTGACGCTCGCCGACGCCGGGCGGATTCTCCGCGAGATGCGGCTTGTGAAGTGCGAGGAAGAACTGGCGTTGATTCGCCAGGGCGCCGAACTGAGCGACTGGGGGCAGGCGCGATATCGCGAGCACCTGGCGCCCGGCCGGCCGCTCGCGGAGATCGACACGCTCGTCCTTCACGAGCTCGCGCAGGAGGCGGTCCGCCGGTTCCCCGACTACAAAGTCGAACTCCGCGTCGCCGGACTCACCGGACCCAACGCCGCGTGTCCGCACGGCGTCAGCGGTGACTACGGCCAGATGGTCGAGCGCGGGCACGGGATCGTGAACATCATCATTCCCCGGCTCAATGGCTACGTTTGCGAAAACGAGCGAACATTCTTCGTTGGCTCACCGACTCCCGAGCAGGCCGCGGCGTTCGACGCGGCGGTCGAGGCCCAGGACGCGGCGGCGACCGCGTTCGTCGAGGGCGCGACGGCGGCCGACGTGGACGCCGCCGCCCAAGGCGTCTTCGAGCGGCGCGGGTTCGGCGACCGGGTCATCCACCGTACCGGGCACGGGATCGGCCTCGCCGGCCACGAGTATCCCGACGACATCGCCTTCAGCTACCGTCCGCTTACGGAGAACGAGGTGTGGAGCTGCGAGCCCGGCATCTACCTCTACGGTGTCGGCGGCTTCCGGCACGACGACACGGTCATCGTGAAACGCGGCCGGCCGGAGATCACGACGAAGTTCCCGCGTGACCTCGAGTCTCAGACGGTGCCGGTGAGGGGAGGGCGATAGGATATGCGGCGGTTCGTTGCGCTCGCGCTCGGCCTGGCGATGCTGGCCGGTCCCTGGTTGGGGGCACCCTCCGGCGCCGGCGCGCAGCCCAAGACGCAGATCACGATCGGCATCGGCGCGGAGCCGTTGACGCTCATGGGCGCCACGGTGGTGGACTGGACCACCAACGCGCAGATCGAGAACGTGTACGACCTCTTGTTCACGCGTGATCCCAAGACGGAGAAGATCCTGCCGTGGCTGGCGACGGGGTATCGGGTGATCGACGACCGGACGTGGGAGTTCATGCTGCGGCAGGGTGTGCGCTTCCACGACGGCGAGCCGTTCACGGCCGACGCCGTGAAGTTCACGCTCGAGTACATCCTCGACCCCAAGAACAAGACACATTACCTGCCGCGCTTCAAACCGGTCGATCGTGTGGACGTCGTCAACGACCACACCGTCCGAATCCATACCTCGGAGCCCATGCCGGTGCTGCTGAGTTACCTCTCGCTGCCCGGACTGTTCATCCTGGCGCCGGAGTATGTGCGCAAGGTCGGCGTCGACTACGCGTCGGCACACCCGGCCGGCACCGGGCCGTACAGGTTCAAGGAATGGGTCCGGGGCGAGCGGCTGGTCCTTGAACGGAATCCGAATTACTGGGCCGGGACGCCCAAGATCCAGACGGTCGTCTTCCAGGTGATCCCGGAGTTCAGCGCGCGACTCGCGGCGCTCCTGTCGGGTCAGATCGACGTGATGAAGGACGTGCCCCCGCAGGCCGTCGACACCGTCAACCGAAGCGGACGGGCGCAGGTGCGCTCGACGGTGAGCTCCCGGATCAACTACCTCGCGCTGGAAACGCTGCACCCGGGTCCGATGCAGAATCCGAAGGTGCGGCAGGCAATGATCTACGCCGTGAATGTCGATGAGCTTATCAAGACCGTGCTGGGAGGCCAGGCCACCCGGATCTGCGGGTACGTCAGCCGCTTTGATTCGGGATACGATCCGGCGATCAGGTGCACCGGCTACGACCCCAACAAGGCGGCGCAGATGCTTCAGGAGGCGGGGTACGATCCGAAGAAACTCGCCCTGACGCTCGATACACCGAGCGGGCGGTACCCGCTCGACAAGGAAGTGTCCGAGGCGATCGCGGCGCAGCTCGGCAAGTTGGGGATCACCGTGCACGTGCAGGTGAACGAGTGGCGCAGCCACCTCGACAAGATCATCAACCGCAAGGCGGGGGACATGTTCTTCCTCGGCTGGGGACCGGACCTCGAGCCGAGCGGAACGGTCGGGCAGCTCTTCGTTGGGAGTCTCACCTACAGCAGTTTCGGCGATCCGCGGATCGAGGACATGATCCACAAGGCCGAGGTCACGGTCGAGCCTAAGGCCAACGCGGCCGCGTTCCGCAAAGTCCAGGAAGCCCTGGTGCCGCTCGCGCCGTGGGTGCCGTTGTGGCAGCAGCACGACCTCTACGGCGTCGCCAACTGGATCGCGTGGCGGCCGCGGCCGGACGAGAAGGTCTGGATGTGGGAGGCCGCGCCAAAGTAGCGCGGACCGTGGGCCCGCGAGGCGCCTCCCCGTTCGGGGCTCGGCTTACGGCGTGACCCGGGACGCCCCGCCGTAGGCGGCGATGTCGCGCTATCTGCTTGGCCGGATTGGTCAGGCGGTTGTGGCGGTGTTTCTGGCCCTGACGGCCGTGTTCTTTCTCGTTCGCATCACCGGGGACCCGGTGATTCTATTCCTGCCGCTCGACGTGCAGCCCAAAGACATCGCACAGTTCCGCCATCTCCTGGGCTTCGACCGCCCGCTGGGGGCGCAGTACGTGGAGTTTCTCGGCCGGGCGATGCACGGGGACTTCGGCGCGTCGCTCCGGTATCGGGCGCCGGCCTTGAGCCTCGTCCTCGAGCGGCTGCCCGCGACAGCCGAACTCGCCCTGGTGTCGCTCGCGGTCGTCGCGTCCGTGGCCGTGCCCGTCGGTATCGTCTCCGCCAGGTACCGAGGGACCGCGGTGGACCACCTCGGGATCGCCCTGACCGCCGCCGGGCAGGCGATTCCGGGATTTTGGCTGGGGTTGATGCTGATCTGGGTCTTCGGCGTCTGGCTTCGCTGGCTGCCCGTCAGCGGGTTCGGAGGATGGCCGCATTTTGTGCTGCCGACGCTCACGCTGACGGCGTTCTACGCCGCCCAGATCGCGCGCATCACGCGCTCGTCGGTTCTGGACGCGCTGGGGCAGGACTACGTCCGTACCGCCCGAGCCAAGGGCCTGCAGGAGCCGGGCGTGATGCTCCGCCACGTGATCAAGAATGCGGCAATCCCGATCGTGACGGTCTTCGGCCTCAACGCCGGTCAGCTGCTGGGCGGCGCGGTGGTCACCGAGACGATCTTCGCGTGGCCGGGGATGGGCGCCTACATCTTAAACGCGCTGCTCGGCCGTGACTTCCCGGTGGTCATGGTGGGGGTCTTCTGCACGTCGGTGATCTACGTGACGATGAACCTGGCCGTGGACCTCGCCTACCTCTGGATCGACCCGCGCGTCCGATATCAATGATGCACGTCAAGCGGGCGCCGGCGTTCGGGCATGCGTGAGGCCGCCACGGCGATGCTGGTCCGGTCCGCCGCGGTGGTCACGCCGCGGTCGTCCTCCGTCCGCGCCCTCCTGCGCAGCCGAACGGGTCTCGCCGGTGTGCTCATCGTGGCCGCGATCATCCTCGCGGCCGCCTCGGCACCGTGGCTGGCGCCGTCCAGCCCGACCGCGCCCGTGTTCGGCGCGATCCTGCGCCCGCCGGGACCGGCGCATCCGTTCGGTACAGACCAACTGGGGCGCGACGTGCTGTCGAGGGTCATCTACGGAGCGCGCGTCGCGCTGGCCGTGGGCCTCGTGACCGTCCTGGCTGCCGGCCTGATCGGATGTACCCTCGGCCTCGTCTCCGGCTACGCCGGCGGCTGGGCCGACGCGACGATTACACGGATCGCGGACGTCCAGTTGAGTTTTCCCTTCATTCTGCTCGCGCTGGTGGTCAACGCGGTCATCGGCGCCGGCCTGCGCAACATCATCGTGAGCCTCGTGATCGCCGGCTGGCCGCTCTACGTCCGCGTCGTGCGCGGCGAGGTGCTCGCATTGCGCCACCGCGAGTACGTGCAGGCCGCGGTGGCGGTCGGCGCGCGGCCCGTCCGCCTGCTGTGGCGCCACGTCCTGCCGAACGTGCTGACGCCGATCGTCGTGATCAGCACGCTGCAGGTCTCTCAGTTCATCATCGCGGAAGCGACGATCAGTTTTCTCGGCTTCGGGGTCCAGCCGCCCACCCCGGCCTGGGGCAGCATGATCAGCGACGGGCGCAACTACATTTTCTTTGCGTGGTGGCTCACGGCGTTTCCGGGAGCGGCGCTCGCCGTGACCGCGCTCGGCGTGAACCTCACCGGCGACTGGCTGCGGGACGTGCTGGATCCGCGGCTGCGAAGCTGACCCGAAGGAATTCCCCGCGGCGGCCGGAAAGGTACCTGGAGCCGCGCCTGCGTCCGGCCCACACGTCTTCGAGGGTCCGTACCGCGTGTTGTGAAGATGCCCGCCGATGGCGCCGTGCGCCGGAATCCGCCCAGGAGGGAGTGCCGGGATGGACCCGTGGAAGAACGATAATCAGTGGTTTGTCAGCCCGTACAATTACGCGCCCGCCGTCACCTCGTCGGTGAAGTTTGCCGACCGCATCGAGTTGCACGACATCACGCTGCGGGACGGTGAGCAGCAGGCGGGCGTGGTCTTCACGCGAGACGACAAGATCCGGATCGCCGAGGCGCTCGCGGACGTCGGGGTCCACCGGATCGAGGCCGGCATGCCCTCGGTCAGCAAGGACGATGCCGCGGCGATCAAGGACATCGTCCGGCGCAGGCTCGGGCCGAAGATCTTCGCGTTCTGCCGTTGCATGGTGAGCGACGTCAAACAGGCCGTGGACTGCGGCGTCGACGGCATCGTCATCGAGATCCCGTCGTCGCAGCACATCATCACCTACGCGTACGGCTGGCCGCTCGAACGGGCGATCGACCTCAGCATCGAGGCGACCCAGTACGCCAAGTCCCAGGGGTTGTACACCGTGTTCTTTCCGATCGACGGAACCCGGGCCGAAGCCGACTGGTTTCTGAACCTGATCGAGCGGGTGGCGCGCGAAGGACACATGGACGCGCTCGGTCTCGTGGACACGTTCGGCGGGTGCTCGCCGCACGCGATCGCGGAGTTCACGCGCCGGGTCCAATCGCGCATCACAAAGCCTCTGGAAACGCATTTTCACGACGATTTCGGGATGGCGGCCGCCAACACGATCACGTCGCTGGCCATGGGCGTGCCGGTCGCCCACGTCACCGTGTCGTCGCTCGGCGAGCGGGCGGGCAACGCGGCGCTCGAAGACGTCGCGATGGCGCTGCGCGTCCTGTACGGCGTCGACCTCGGCATCCGGTACGACAAGCTGTACGGCCTCAGCCGGCTCGTGCAGAAACTCGCGCGGTTTCAGCTGCCGAGCAACCGGCCGATCGTCGGGGACATGCTCTTCAAGGTGGAATCCGGGATCATCAGCTCCTGGCTGTCGCGGTGCAAGGCGGAGCAGCCGGTCGAGCTGTTCCCGTTCCACTGGAGCATGGTGGGGCAGGCGGAAGCCGACGTCGTCACCGGCAAAGGGAACGGCCGCGACTCGATCGCCTATCGTCTCCGGGCGTGGGGACGCGACATCGCAAGCGACGACCCGCGCATCGATGCGATCCTGGCCGGCGTGAAAGACGCCTCGCTCCGGAAGCACGCGCTGCTGGACGATCGCGAGTTTCGGGCCATCGTGTCCAAGGTCCTCAAGCTGGGGAACGGGCGCCGGCCCCCGAGAGGGAGGAAGGCCCCGGCCCGGCGGGCGGGCGCCGCGGCCGGCCGGCGCGCCGGTGCGGTCCGCCGCCACCGATCGGGCGGGCGCAGAGTGCGCACCGCGACACGCTAGGGACGCGGAGCATCGAGGCGAAGTCCGAGGGCGGGAAGCCCGGCTTCCCGCCCTCGACCGCACTGGGAACCTCGGCGTCCCGTCGCTCGCGATCCAACTCCTCGTCCCCTTCAGGGTCTGCGCGTCGTCGCCCATCATCGCGTCCCCCTCCGGAGGATGCCGGCGCGGCGGGCCGTCTCCTTCGGCGGCTTTCACGTTGACCGCGCCTTCCGCGATCTCGGTCAGCACCCGGCCATCTCGTAGTGCTCGACGCGCTGCGCCGCGGAGATGATGCCGGCGTCCTTGACCGATTCATCCGCCGGCCCGCGCAGCATCTGCGAACCTTCCTCGAGGATGCCCGCCATGCCCCTGCACTTGGCACCGCCGGCCGCCTCGCCGATGTCCGCGAAGACCTGATCGAGCCGTTCGACGTGCCCCTTCGTCTGATCGAAGTGCTGCCGGAGCGCCTGCTGCAATTCCTCAGACGATACCTCGCGGATCATCTTGGGCAGTGCCTTGAGGATTTGCTGCTCGGCGTTGTAGAGGTCTTTGATCTCTTTGACAAAGAGGTCCTCGAGCGATTGCATGTGCATCTCGTCGTGTTGGTGCGGCGCTGATCTGGCGGACGTCGACTGACGCCTCGTCCTCGCCGGCATGGCGAAGCCTCCTTCGGTGGCCCGTGGTGTGAGGTGCGACGACGCCCCGCCTGCGCGGCGTCCATCGCACGCCCAGTAGAGGCATACCGCGGGGGCCGCCGCGCTACACCCCGGGTTGCGGTGTTTTGGACTGGGCACCCCATGGCCGGGCCCGCGGATCGGCGGGGACGGCCGGGTCGGAAAAGGGGGGAGAATCATGGTATGGATTCATCGCGAGGAAATGAGCGGCATGATCGAGGAAGCCAACCGCGACGCCGAGCGGCTCGTAGATGAGATCAAGGCGGAGCGCGTGATCGCGTCCTCGCGGTAGCCGAGGGGGCAGGCCGCCCGTGGCCCGGGTGCTGCGTACCGTTCACATCGACGCGCCGACCCGCGAGGTATTCGCGCTGGCCGCGGATCCGGCGCGGATCGCCGACCTCGATCCTCGGATCGGGCTGGTGCAGGTCGAGCGCGACGCCTTTGGACCCCGGCGCGTCCGGCTCGAGTTCGGGCCCGGCGGCACGGCGTCGCCGGCCGAGATCGTCGCCGACGTGACGCTCTACGTGGCCGGCCGCGACTTCGCCGTCGAGTCGCCGGCCGGGGCGGGCGGACCGAAGTTTCGACTGCACCTCTCGTGCCGTGATGCGGACGGGGGGACCGACCTGACCTATGAAGCGGAGGTCCGGCTCCCCGGGCTGGGCGGCCGTCTGGCCGACCCGCTGCTCGGCGCCGCCCTGGCCCAGCAGATCGGCGGAATGCTTGCGCGGGTCGAGCGGGAGGTGACCCTGGGCCGCGGCGCGTGAGCGCAGCCGCGCCGCCGATCGATCGGACTTCGTGCGTTCGGAGGGCGGCTGGCGCGCCGCCCGCCGGCGCGGTGGAAAGACGGCTGCCGCCGACGTCGAGTGTCTTCGACCCGCAGAGGGTTTTCCAGTCCGTATATCGAACCGTATTGTAGGAATCGTGACGAAATTCGTCGAGAAACACCCATGGAGCGCCAGCCGTGCCTCGCCGGAGTCGTAACCTCGACGACACCGACCGGCAGATCGTTACTCTGTTGCAGGATCAGGCGCGGGCATCCAATCTGTCCATCGCCCGGCGGCTCGGAGTCTCCGAAGCCACCGTCAGGAAGCGCGTGGCGCGTCTCCTCCGCGGCCGGCAAATCGACTTTGTCCTCGCGGTGAACCCGGGACTCTTCGGATATGAACGGATCGCGTTCATCGGAGTCCAGGTCGACATCGACAAGGCTGTCGGCGCGGCAGAAGCCCTTTGTCGTCTGGACGCAGTCAACTTTCTGGCCTATACAAGCGGCACCTACGATTTTCTGATTATCGGCCAGTTTCGCTCCGACGAGGAACTCGTCGATTTCCTGACACAGCAGGTCGGCAAGATCCCCGGCGTGCGGCGGACGGAAACGACCTTCATCCTCAAAGTTACGAAACGGTCGGCCTTGTGGGGACTTCCAGGACCCGCAACGCGCGATCTCCCCGGGGGGCGTGTGCCGGAGCGTTCCGAGTCGCACCGCGTGAAAAGTTCGCGATGAGCGGGCCGCTTCGCATTTTCATCACCGAGCCGAGAGACCACCCGGCGATCGCGAAACTTCGCGAGATTGGCGAAGTCCGGCAAGGACCATCGAATCGGCGGATGGACGATACCGAACTTGCGCAGGAGTTGCGCGATACCCATGCGGTGCTGATCACGTCCCGAGACCGGGTCACAGGGCCCATGATCGAGCAGGCCGGCGCGCTGCGCGTGGTCGCCAAGTTCGGCGCTCGGCCGGAGAACGTTGATTGGGATACGGCGCGCCGCCGCGGAGTCCGCATTCTCTGGGCGCCGGAAGCCAACTCCGACAGCGTCGCCGAGTATACGGTGCTGCTGATCCTCGCGCACCTTCGCCAGCTCGTGCCGGCCGTGCGGCATGTCCGTGAGGGGGGCTGGCGCGACACATTGGCTTTCGGCCGCGAGTTGCGCGGCCGGACGGTCGGACTGATCGGACTCGGTAATGTCGGCGCCCGGGTGGCGCGGTGTCTCGGCGGTTTCGGCGTCACGCTTCTCGGAAGCGATCCCGTAGTGCCGGCCGACCGCGCCGCGGCGGCGGGCGTGCGGCTCGTGGCCCTATCGGAGTTGTTGGCACAGTCGGATATCGTGTGCCTCCACGCCATGGTCACGCCGGAAACACGTCGTATGATCGACGCGGCGGCGTTGCGGCGCATGAAGCCGCACGCGCTACTTGTGAATACGGCGCGCGGCGCGCTCGTCGATGAGGATGCCCTCCTCGAGGCGCTGGCCGGGGGACGCATCGGGGGCGCCTGCGTCGATGTCTTCGCCGGCGAACCCGTCACCGAGGGGAATCCGCTGCTGGCGGCGCCGCGGACGATCGTCTCGCCGCACATCGCGGCGCATACGGTAGAAGCCCAGGACCGCGAGGTGACACAGACGATCGAGGATGTCGTCCGCGTCCTCACAGGACGCGAACCGGTCCACTCGCCGGGCGCCTAGCGCGTCCGGACGGGCGCTGCCGGCACGTGCACCATTCATAGACCGTCACACGGAGGAGGAACCGCCATGTACCGTCCCACCGGGATCGTCGCATCGCTGGTCACCAACTTTACGCCGTCGGGGACCTTGGATCCCAAAGGCATCGCGACGACAGTGGACTTTTTGGCGCGGCAGGGCGTCCATGCCGTTTGCGTCTGCGGCGGCACCGGTGAAGCGCTCTCCTTGACCGATGCGGAACACGCCGCGGCCGTCGAGGCGGCGGTGGAAGGCGCCGCGGGGCGCTGCCGTGTTGTTGCCGGCGCGCTGTACATCGATCCGGCACGAATCGCCGCCGCCGGGCGGGCCGCGGCCCGCGCGGGAGCGGACGCGGTGATGATCATCGCGCCGTATTTCGTCCGGCCGTCCTCAGACGACATCTACGCGCACGTTGCGGACCTCGCCGATCGCGTCGAGCTGCCGTTGATTGTGTTCAATTCGCCGGGCCGGGCCGGACTCGACATGGACGTCCGCCTCCTGATCCGCATCGCCGCGCGGATTCCCAAGGTGGTGGGCTTCAAAGAAGCGAGCGGCGATCTCGCCAAATTCGCCCGCGTCGTACGCGAAGTCCCGTCCGATTTCTGCGTCTTGCAGGGGTTGGACGACCTGGTGCTGCCGTCCCTCGCCTTGGGCGGCGCCGGCGCGCTCATCACGCTGGGCGCGGTCATCCCAAGGGTCTTCGTCAAGCTGTACGATGCCGTCCGGCGTAACGATCTCGCGGCCGCTCGGGCGCTGCAGCTGGCGGCGTTGCCGATCGCCGACGCCGTGTACGAGACCCCGAACCCGAGCGGCACCAAGCGGCTGCTCGACTTGCTGGGACGGCCCGGCGGTCCCGTCCGGCCTCCGCTGCGGACGGCGCAGCCCGGTGAGGACGTGCATCTCGCGCGCCTGCTGCCGATGATCGAGCAGCTCGAACCTGAAGCCGTTGCAGGCGCCGTCGGGCAGCCCCGGAGGTAACGCATGAGCAGCCTCTCTCAACACGACCGGCCGCAGAGCGCGCACATGGTCGTACCGCTGGCCGATCGCGTGCGCTCGCTCGAGGCCGGTCGAGCCGGAGTCCTCATGGACATGCTGCGGGGGCGGCCCGACGGCATCGGCCTCGGACGGGGTGATCCGGATCTCCCGACGCCGGCGCACGTCGTCGCCGCGGGGCGGGAGGCGCTGGAAAAGGGCCTGACCAAGTACACCGCGCTTCGCGGGATCCCCGAGCTCCGGCGTGCGGTTGCCGACAAACTGCGACGCGACAACGGCATCGACGTCGATCCCGACACCGAGGTCGTCATCACCACGGGGACGCAGGAGGCGGTGTTCGTCACCCTGTGCGCGCTGCTAAACCCCGGCGACGAGATCGTGATGGCGGACCCCTACTACAACTCGTATGCGACGATGCTCCACTACCTCGGCGCGCGGCTTGTCGGGGTTCCCACGTCGCCGGTGGACGGATTCCAGATTGATCCTGCGGAGTTCGAGAAGCGCATCACGCCGCGGACCAAGGCGATCGTGCTGCTGACGCCCAACAACCCGACCGGGACCGTCTACCCGCGTGACCGGCTCGAGGGGCTCGCGCGCGTGGCCGCGCGGCATGGCCTCTACCTGGTTTCCGACGAGCTGTACGAGACGCTCGTCTTTGACGGCCAGCCGTTCAGCATCGCCTCGATGCCCGAAATGCGCGGCCGCACAATCACCATCAACGGCTTCTCCAAAGCGTACTCGATGACCGGCTGGCGCGTCGGGTACATCGCCGGTCCGCGCGAAGTGGTCGACGCGTTGGTGACCGTCCGGCATACGCTGACGATCTGCGCCCCCAGCATCTCGCAATACGCGGCGGTCGCCGCGCTGACGGGGCCGCAGGACCTTCTCGCGGAGCGGCGCGAGATTTTCCAGCGACGGCGGGACTTCGCGATGGCCCGGCTCGCGGAGGCGGGGATCCCGTGCGTGCGGCCCGGCGGCACGTTCTACGTCTTCGTCGACATTCGCCCCTCGGGGCTGTCCTCTGAGGACTACGCCTTCGCGGTGATGGAGCGGGAAGGCGTGTTCGTGTATCCGGGCGGCTACTTCGGCGCCGAGGGTGAGGGGTTCGAGCGCATCTCGATGGTGGTGCCCGAGCCGGTACTTCGCGACGCCGTGCATCGCATGGCCCGCGTTTTCCGGAGGTCCCGCTAGCGGCCATGCAGTTCGCGCGCTTGCCACGGTATCGCCTGGCGTCGCTGCCGACGCCGCTCGAGGAAGCGCCCGGACTGCGGCGGGCGCTCGGGACGGCCTGTCCCAGAATCTTCATCAAGCGTGATGACCTCACCGGCCTCGGCATGGGCGGGAACAAGGTCCGTAAGCTCGAGTACCATCTCGGCGAGGCGCTGGCCCAGGGGTGCGACGTGCTCGTCACATCCGGCGCGATCCAGTCCAACCATTGCCGGATTACGGCCGCGGCCGCCCGCCGTGCCGGACTCGACGCCGTCTTGGTCCTGCGGCCGGGTGAATCCGAAGCGGTGCAGGGAAACCTGCTCCTGGACCGCGTGCTCGGGGCCCGAGTGCACATTGCCCGGGCTCCCACGGCCGCGGCGGTCGACGGCATGCTCGCCGAGCAGGTGGATGCGCTGCGCGGCGAAGGCCGGCGTCCCTACCTCGTGCCGAAAGGCGCATCGACGCCGCTGGGGGCGGCGGCGTACGCCGAGGCGTTCATGGAACTTCTGACGCAGACGACCGCGCTTGGGGTCGCCGTGGACGCGATCGTCTTTTGCACGGGATCCGGCGGCACCCACGCCGGGCTGCTGGGCGGGGCGCGGCTCTTCCAGAGCGGCGTCGACATCGTGGGGGTCGCGGATGGGGCCACCCGCCAAGAGTTGCTCCCCGTCGTCTTGCGGTTGATCACAGGCATGGCGGAGCGCTGCCAGTTCGCGGTCTCCGTCGAGCCGGACGCCGTCGTCGTGCTTGAGGAATACGGCGGCACGTATGGGGTGCCCACCCCGGCATGCGTCGAGGCGATCCGGCTGGCCGCGCGGACCGAAGGCCTCATTCTCGATCCTGTCTATACCGGAAAAGCGATGGCCGGTTTGAGCGATCTCGTCCGGCGCGGCCGGTGGACGGCCGACCAGACCATCGTATTCTGGCACACCGGTGGACAGCCGGCGCTCTTTGCTTTCGCGGATGTCGTGGGGGCCGCCGGATGAATCTGCCGTCCATGGCTGCGGGCGCCCTCACGATCGTCCGGACGTGTGCAGCGGTCGCGCCCGGTGAAGACGTGCTGATCGTGACCGACGTCGCGGTTCCGCCCGAGGTGGCCGAGGCGTTGGCGTTTGCCGCCGCGGCGGCCGGCGGGACCCCGAGCACGCTGACCATGCCCCGCCCGGACCGCCCGGGGGCGGAACCGCCGCGGCTCGTCGCCGAGGCGATGAAGCACGCCGACGTCGTGTTGGCGCCGACGAGTCTCAGCATCTTTCACACCGAAGCGGCCCGAAACGCGTGCGCGGCCGGAGCGCGGATGCTGGCGATCAGCGAGTGCCGGGCCGAGACGCTCGCCGGCGGCGGGATCACGGCCGACTTCGCGGTGCAGGCCGGTGTGGCCGAGCGCCTCGCCCGCCGGCTCGTGGGCAAGGACTTGGTGCTGTGCACGCCGGCCGGCACACGGTTGCGGACGAAGCTCGACGACCGCGCGGCCGTCGCCAACACCGGACTCGTCACCCGGCCCGGCGCGCGGTCCGGGGTGCCGACGATCGAGGCGTACGTCGCGCCGCTTGAGGGCACCGCCGAGGGCGTGGCGGTCATCGACGCGAGCATCGGTATCCTCGGGCTGGTCTCGGCGCCGGTGACGATCACGTTCCGCGCCGGGCGCGCCGTCGCGTTCGACGGCCGCTCGCAGGCGCACGCGCTGCGCGACTTGGTGGAGCGGGTCGGCAGCGCGGACGCGTTCATGCTGAGCGAAGTGGGCATCGGCCTCAACCCCCAGGCACGCGTCGTCGGCCGCATCATCGAAGATGAAGGGACGTACGGCACATGCCACATCGCCCTCGGCAGCAACGTCCACTTCGGCGGACGCCTCGACGTGCCGTTTCATCTGGACATGGTGATGTGGACCCCGGATATTCTTGTCGACGGCCGCGCGCTCATGGAGGGGGGACGGTTGGTGGAGGAGGCAACGAGATGAGACGGACGATCAATACGCCGGAGGCGTACCGGTCGAAATCCCCGTTGGCCCAGGCGATCGTGGACGAGGGCCTTGTCTTCGTCTCCGGGATGCCCCCGGTCGACCGTGAGGGGCAAACTGTCGGCGCCGACATTACGACGCAGACCCACCAGGTGATGCAGAATCTGAAGACGATCCTTGAAGCGGCGGGCGTGTCGATGAGCGAGGTCGTCCGGACCACGGTGTTTTTCACGCACCGGGAAGATTATGCCGCGTTGGACGCGGCATACCACGAGTACTTCCCGGCCGGATTCCCGTCCCGCTCGGCGCTCATTGTCGCGGGGCTCGTACGCCCGGAGTGGCGCATCGAAATCGATGCGATCGCCACGGTGACGGCCGCCGGAAGGAGTCGCCCCGATGCGTGATCGGCTTGCCGCCGGGCTGGCCCGCCGCCCGCACGCTCCGGTCGGAATCTTCCCGACGCCGCTGCAGCACATGGCGCAACTCTCCGGCCGTCTCAGCCGGCCCGTCTATTTTAAGCGCGAGGATCTCGCGGGGCTCGCGATCGGGGGAAGCAAGATTCGCATTTTGCGCCACACCGCGGGCGACGCGCTGAACCGCGGGGCGAACCTCTTTGTCGCGGGTGGCTACGTGCAGTCCAATCATCCGACGCAGGTGGCGTCGGTCGGATGCGCCCTCGGCATAGCCACTGAGCTCGTCCTCGACACGACGAAGGGCTGGGAAATGGAAGGCAACATGCTCCTCGCGACGCTCATGGGAGTCAGGGTGCACTACGTCCGCGAGGGCAGTTATGAGGCGGTTCGCGATGCCTGCCGGCGCCACGTCGCCCGCCTGAACAGCCGCGGGCGCCGCGCGCATCTGCTGACGCTGACCCCGGAGATCCACGCGCTGAGCGCGCTCGCCTACGCGGAAGGCTTCCTCGAGCTTGCCGGGCAACTCGAGACGGCCGGCGTCCGCGAGGCGGACGTATTTGTCGGTTCCGGCGGTCCGACGTACGCCGGGTTGCTGCTGGGCGCGTGCGCGCACGGCGGCCGCATTCGGGTGCACGGCGCGCCGCCGCACGGCCTTGGCGCCGGGGCGGAAGAGAAGGTGCTCGGCGTCGCGCGCGCCGCGATGCAGCTCCTGGACCTCGAGGTGCCGGTTGGTCCCGCCGACGTATCGCTCTTGGGTCGGGGAGAGGGTGTCTACGGCTATACATATCCGCCATCCGTCAAAGCGATCTGGACGATCGCGCAGGCCGAAGGCGTCTTTCTCGACCCCGTGTACACGGGCACGGGCATGGCGGAGATGCTCCGGTGGGCGAAGGACCGCGGAGGCGAGACACCGCTGGTGTTTCTCCACACCGGGGGCGTGACGACCCTCTTTGCGTATGAGCGTGAGTTGCTGGGCGGACGTCATCTCGCACGCGTTCCCGCGCGGCGCATTTCCCGTCTCGGGATGCCCAACGGGCGCCGGGCGCGGCCGGTGCGGACCTAGGACGGAGCACACCGCAGGCCGGCGCGTCAGCCGGCTCAAGGGGAGGGGGAGACGGATGGACGAACGGGTGCAACAACTGGTTATCGAGTTCAAGGCCGGGCGCTACACGCGCCGGCAGTTCGTACAAAAGGTCCTGGGGCTTGGGGTCGCAACCGCGGCCCTCCCGGCCCTCTTCGAGATGGCCGGGGAGACGTTCGGGCAGCCGTCGACGCTGCCCGCCGCCGAGGCCGCGGGCCAGCGGGCCCTCGTCGTCGGCATCCCTGAGAACATCACGAACCCCGATCCGGTGATCCTCGGCAGCGCCGGATACGGCGACATCAAAGTCGTGAACAACAACATCAACGAGCCGATCGTCCGCTTCAAGACCGGGACGGTCCAGCTGGAGCCTTGTCTGGCGACGTCGTGGGACATCTCCCCCGATGGCCTCGTCTACACGTTCCACCTGCGGCCCGCCACGTTCCATGACGGCACACCGGTGACGGCCGCGGCCGTCAAGCTCAACTACGATCGCCAGATCGACGAGAAAAACCCCTATCACTTCCAGGGGATCACCTACACCGAGATCGTCTTCACCGACGTCGGCAAGATCGAGGCGCTCAACGACCGCACACTGCAGATCACGCAGAAGCGTCCCTCGGTCACGCTGCTCTCCGACTTGGCGCTCTTCGCCGAGGGGATCGTTAGCCCGGCGGCCCTGCAGAAGTACGGCAAGGACTACGCGATGCACCCCATGGGGAGCGGGCCGTACAAGTTCGAGCGGTGGACGAAGGGCGTGCAGTTCGTGCAGACGGCCTACGACCGCTACTGGGGCGGCCGGCCCTCGATCGACCGTGTCATTTGGAAGACGGTCGCGGACAACACCGTCAGGTTGGAGCAGCTCCGCACGGGCGAGCTCGACGTCTCGACGGAGCTGGACTTCAAGGACGTCGCGAGTTTGCGGAGCGACAAGCGGCTCAAGGTCATCAACGGCAACTTTCTCGACACGCAGTACCTGATCCTGAACCAGCACAAGCCGCCGTTCGACAAGAAGGAAGCGCGGCAGGCGGTCCAATTGGCGGTCAACAAAGCCAACATCGCCAAGGTCGTCTTCTACGGCAACTATACGGTCGGCGCCGGACCGGTGCCCCCCGGACTGCTCGCGTACGACGCCGGCCTCGCGAAGGTCTACCCGCATGACACGGCCCGCGCCAAAGCGCTGTTGGAGAAGGCGGGGGCAAACAACATGGCGATTACGCTGCTGCACAAGACCGAAGGCTTCTGGCCGGAAGAGGCGCAGCTGATTCAAGCGGACCTTCAGGCGGCGGGGTTGAAGGTGACCCTGCAAGGAGTCGAGGAAGCGAGTTTCTACTCGAAGATCAACGCCAGCGAGCATCAGCTCGCGTTGAACGACTGGGTCATGGACACGAGCGATCCGGACGACATCATGTGGTCCATCTTCAGCACCAAGCGGGCGCGGCAGCGCATGGGCTATGAGAACCCGGAGGTCGACAAGCTGAACAAGGACGCCCAGGTGGAACGGAACGTCGACAAGCGCCGGGAGATGTATCTCCGGGCGCAGCGGATGATCTTGGACGATGGGCCGTTCGTCACACTTGGCTATGCGCAGCGCGCCATGGGCGCCAAGGCCAACGTCACCGGCCTTCTCGTCGGGCCGCTCGGCGATGTCGTCATCCGGGGCGTGAAGATCGGCTGACGCGAGATATGGCGGCTCCCGGGCCGGTCGCCCGGGAGCCGCCGGTGCGATCGGTGCTGTCTCGACGGGAGGGGATGACCGTCGGTGGTTCGCTATCTGGCGCGGCGGGTCTTGGTCTTTGTGCCGAGCCTTCTGCTTGTCTCGATCATCACGTTCGTCATGGTGAGAACGGCCGGGGGCGACCCGGCGTCGCTCAAACTGGGTTTGCATGCCTCCCCCGAATCGCTGGCGCGCATGCGGCGCGAGATGGGACTTGCCGACCCGTGGCCGGTGCAGTACGGGCACTGGCTCGCCGACGCCGTGCGCGGCAACCTGGGCCGATCGTACCTGACCGGTTCGAACGTCACATACGAGCTGCTGAACCGCTTCCCGGCCACCCTCGAGCTCACGCTCGCATCCATGATCGTCGCCGTGCCGGTCGGCGTGGCCATCGGCACGGTGTCGGCGGTACGGTCCCACACGGTCGTGGACAACCTCAGCATGATGGGCGGCCTCGTTGGGATTTCGATCCCGACGTTTTGGCTCGGGGTGATGCTCATCGTGATCTTCGCGGTCTGGCTCGGGCTGGTGCCCGTGGCGGGCAGCGTCGACGTCCATATGGGCGTCTACCCGATCACCGGGTTCTCGCTGATCGACGGCTTCGTCGAAGAAGGATGGCCCGGACTCTGGGACGCGGCGCGGCATCTCATCCTGCCCGCCGTGACGCTGGCCGGCTGGCCCACGGCCATTCTCGCCCGGCACATGCGGAGCAGTCTGCTCGAGGTGCTGCACCAAGACTACACTCGCACCGCGCGCGCCAAAGGACTGCGATTTCTCCGCCTGGTATGGCGGCACGCGTTTCCGAACGCGCTCATTCCGGTCGTGACGATCGCCGCGCTGGAAACCGGGTATCTGCTCGGGGGCGCCGTGATCACGGAGACGGTATTTGCCTGGCCCGGCATCGGCAACTTGACGATCCAGGCCCTCGCCGCGCGCGACTACATGCTCGTGCAGGGCACCGTCCTGCTGTTCGCGGTAGTGTTCGCCGCGCTCAACATTCTTGCCGACGTGACGTATGCTTTCCTCGACCCGCGGATTCGATACTAGCGCGCCGGGCGCCGCGCTCCGGGGCACGGGCCGGTCCCGACGGTTGTCCCGCCGGATCGCGCGCTGGGGCGTGAGCGGCGCCGTCGGCGTGCTCTTGCTCATGCTCCTCGTGCTCGTCGCGGCGATCGGCCCCCTGCTGGTCGGAAACCCGATGCAGATGGACGTGCCGAGTCGCCTGCTACCGCCGTCGGCCGCGCACGCGATGGGGACCGACGAGTTCGGCCGGGACATCCTCACCCGCGTGGTGCACGGCGCGCGGATCTCACTCGGTGCGGGGGTCGGCGTGGTGTTCGTTGGCCTGGGCATCGGTCTGACGATGGGCGTGGTCGCGGCGTACCGCGGCGGGACGCTCGGGCTCGCGGTGATGAGTTTGGTCGATATCATGCTGGCCCTGCCGGGCGTGCTGCTCGCGATCGTGATCGCCGCGCTCCTGTCACCGCGCCTCGGGACGGCGATTGTCGCCGTCGGGCTGGTCACGATCCCTTACTACGCTCGGCTGGTGTGGAGCGTCACGCAGACGGTCCGGCTCCGGGAGTACGTCGAGGCCGCGCGTGCGGCGGGGGCCTCGGATGGCCGCATCATCGTACGGCATGTGCTCCCGGGCGTCCTGCCGCCCGCGCTGGTGCAGGCGACGTTGGGCGTGGGGAACGGCATTCTGTCGGTGTCGGCGCTCAGCTTCCTGGGGGTCGGTGCGCAGCCGCCGACCCCGGAATGGGGGCTGATGCTAAGCGAGGCGCAGCGGTTCATCCTGCTCGCGCCCTACATGGGCATCTTCCCCGGTCTCGGGATCATGGTGGCCGTCCTCAGCTTCAATCTGATCGGCGATGCCCTGCGGGACCTGCTCGATCCCGTGCTGGCGCAGGCCGTGCGGCGATAAGGGCCTCACGGACACCCGAATCAACATGGTGGTGACCAAGCGAAGCGAAAGTGCCGCCGGGTGGGCGGTCGTAGGCCTCGGAATTCATGCGGTTGAACGCATGCTGCCGGCCTTCCGGCGGGCGCATCTGGCCCGGCTGGTGGGCGTGCATTCGCGCCGGCCGGACGTTACGCGGGAGGTCGCCCGAACGTACGGAGTGCGTGGGTACTCTACCCTCGACGGCGTGCTCGAAGATCCGGACGTTCAGGCCGTGTATCTGGCGACACCGAACGACCTGCACAGGGACCAGACCGTCCGCGCCGCCGCCGCCCGGAAGCACGTACTGGTCGAGAAGCCGATGGCGCTGTCGGTCGAGGACGCGACGGCGATGGTTCGGGCGTGTGCCGGCGCCGACGTGAAGTTATACGTCGGGTTTCACCTGCGGTTTCATCCGGCGCACCAACGCACCCGGGCGCTCGTCGCCGGAGGCGAGATCGGCGACGTAGTATGGGCCGGCGCCCGATGGGTCAGTCAGCGGGCGCCCGATCGGGGGTGGCGTCTCGAGCCCGGCCGCTCGGGCGGCACGCTCCTGACGGCGCGGGGTGTGCACCTGCTCGACCTCGTCCGTTTCGTGTGTGCGACGGAGTTCGTGTCGGTCAGCGGGTGCAGCGACGGGTTTCGGCCGGAGAAACCGCCGGATGATACGACCGCGGGGATGGGCAGGCTTGCCTCGGGCGGCCTGGCCCACGTCGTGTGTTCGCGGCTCGTGCCCGGCGGCGGAAATGACCTCGAGATCTACGGGACCCGCGGGACCATCGTCTGCCGCTCCACCATCGCGGCCGAGCCGGCGGGCACATTGCTCGTGGCGACAGGGGGGGCGGAGCAGACCCACACATACGAACGATGTGACGTGCTCGTCGATGAGCTTGACGGGGTGAGTGCCGCCGTCGCCGGCGCCGGAGCCGACGAGGTCGGCGCGAGCGGGGAAGACGGTGCGCGCGTCGCGGCGGTAACGAGCGGGCTGATCGAGTCGGTGCAGTCGGGAAGGACGGTCACACTACGCTATCCTGTGTGAAGCGAGGACAACCGTGCCGGAGATTATCGCGGACAGTATCGATCGGTTGACGTGCGTGGAGATGCGAAGTCCCGGGATCGATCGGGGCATCATCGAGCCCCTCTACCGGGCGGCCCGCGAGGCTCAGGGAGGAGCGCCGCTGAGCCTTCGGGCGGCGCGTCTGCTTCAGGAGCGGGTGACGGCAAAGGATGCCGTCGTGATCATCACCGGCGCCGGCGCGCCGCCGTATCTCCCGTACGGTGAAACCGACGGACCGCCGGGTGCCGCGGCGCTGGCCCGCGCGATCGGGCGCGGATTCGGAGCCCGGACGGTGGTGCTGACCGAGCCGCAGTACATGCCGGGGGTCCGTGCGGCCGCCGCGGCGGCGGGACTGCCGGTGTTGGACGACGCCTGGGCGATGCAGCGGCCCGGCGCCGTAGTGCTGCGACCGTACCCTGTGGGGGACGAAGAGGGACGGCGCGAGGCGGATGCCGTGCTCTCGCAATACACACCTGCGGTGGTCATCGCCATCGAAAAGCTGGGACCGAACGCGAAGGGCGTCATTCACAGTCTTCGCGGCATCGATGGGACCGCGCACACAGGCAAAGCACACCATCTCATTCAGGCGGCGCGGTCTCGAGAGATCGCGACGATGGGCTTCGGCGACGGGGGAAACGAACTTGGCTGCGGCCTCATTTACGAGACGGTCCGGCGCGTCCTCGAATACGGGGCTAAGTGCCAGTGCCCCTGCGGCGGGGGTATGGCCACGGTCGTAAAGACCGATGTGTTGGTGATTTCGAATACCAGCAATTGGGGGGCGTACGGCACCGCGGCGTGCCTGGCGCTGCTGCTGGGCGATCCCACGCTGCTCCCGGGGCCGGACGAAGAACGCCGGGTGGTCGAGCAATGTGCCCTGCGCGGCGCCGGAGACGGGATGGCTGGATTGCCCATTCCCTGGGTGGACGGCACCTCGACGGAGGTGCAACAGGCTGTGCTCGTAATGCTTCATATGATCGTAGCGAACGGACTCAAAAAGTTGCGGAGGCCGTTCTAAGGTCGGCCGAGCAAGAGTTTCGGGACTGGATCGCCGGCACGACGAAGTGCCAAACGTACCTGCTCGCCGTTGAAGGGTATCGACCCCGCAGTTGAGGCCATGCCTTCCGATATGGCTGATGGCAATTCCCACATAGATGGTGAAAGCGAAGGTCTCCGCGTCCCGCTGAACCTGGGCAACGTTATCAAAGCTTTATCTCTCCTCTATATGGTGAACGGCATGACGGTGTCGAGAGGGGGGTTTCATCGCGCACGGTCGGTTTCGGTACGTCCACGGTCGGCGGCCTGATCGGGTGAAGGTGTAGGGATTCGATGCCAAACTTCCGCACGCGCGGGAGATCATACGGAGGTGGACGATGACGCGACGCTGGCAGAAGGCGACCATCGTGGTGCTCGTGCTGATCGGCCTGCTCATGGGCGGCTCGATCGCATCCTATCGGGCGTTCGCCGCGAACGAGCCCGGGGGCCTCAATATGGCTCAAGACGCTCAGAATGCGGCGACCCAGAGCTACAACCAGATGATGACGCAAATGCACTCGATGCAACAGATGCCCATGACCGCCAACGAGAAGGCAATGATGACGATGATGGCGACGATGGCTGATACCATCAAGCATCTCCTCGATGAGAACAAGCAGCTTATCCAGATTCTCCGTGAACAGAACAGGAAATGAACCATTGATCCCCTGATCGTGATCGCCGGGGCCGGCCGCGTTCGTTGCGGCCGGCCTGCTTTGGCGTCCCTCGCCCGTCGCGGTTACCCGGGATCCGAACGCAGGTCTTCGGGCACGGGCGGCACCGAGATCCGCCGGCCGCTCTCCGCCGCGGTCAGCAGCGCGTCGCAGACGAGCGCGCACGCGAGGCCGTCCGCGAACGTGGCGCCGGCCACCGGCCCGCCGGTCCCCGCGACGCGGCGGACCAGCTCCTCGATCTGGTGGACGAAGCCGCTCTCCCAGCCGAGCGTGTGCCCGGGCGGCCACCAGCGGCCGCCGTAGGGATGATGTCGCTCGGTGACGAGCACGTCGGCGAGGCCGCGCGCGTCCCCGTCGCCGTGATACACCCGCAGTTCGTTCAAACGCTCGAGATCCCAGACCACGGTGCCGCGCGCGCCGTTGAGCTCGAACGTGAACAGGTTCTTGCGGCCGGGGCACATCCCGCTCGCCTCCAGCGTGCCGACGGCCCCGCTCTGGAACTCGAGCGTGGCGGCGACGGCGTCCTCGACCGTCACCGGCGCGATCCCCGCGCCGTGCGGCCGTTCGGCGATGAACGTCCGCGTTGCCGCCGTGACCGCGGTGATCGGCCCGGCCAGGGCGAGGGCGAGGTCGAGCGGATGGGCGGCGAGGTCTCCGATCACGCCGCTCCCGGCCCGTTCGCGGTCGTGGCGCCATCCCCAGGGCGAGCGCGGATCGACCAGCGAGTCGTCGCTGTAGCGGCAGCGGAAGTGGTAGAGGCGCCCCAACTCGCCCGACTCGGCCATGCGGCGCGCGAGCAGCACCGCCGGCATGAACCGGTAGTTGAACCCGGTCATCGCGACGCGCCGGCTCTCGCGGCCGGCCCGCGCCATCTCCGCCGCCTCACGGGCCGTCCGGCCGAGCGGTTTTTCGCACAGCACCGCCTTGCCGGCGCGCAGCGCGGCGATGCTCGGTGCCGCGTGGAGGTCGTTCGGGGCCGCGTTGATGAGCACATCGACGGCCGGATCGTCGACGAGGGCCTGCCACTCCGTCGCGGACCGCTCGGCGCCGTACCGCCGGGCCGCCTCCTCGACCGCCTCCCGCGTCCGCCCGCACAGCGCGACGAGCCGCGGCTGCGCCGGGGCGTCCGGAAAGAGTTCGGCGTGACGGCGCAGGGCGGTGAGGTGCGCCCGCGCGACGCCCGTGTAGCCGAGGACCGCGACGCCGAGCGGGCGCGCCACGTCAACTAAGCGCATGCGAGACTTTTCGGATCGCGCGCACGATGTCCGCCTCATCCCGCTCGGTCATGAGCGGATGCAGATCGACATGGATTGCGCGCGTGAGCAGATCGTCGCTCCGCGGAAACATGCCCTTCTCGAGGCGGGCGCGGCCCCGGTAGTGGGGGCACTCCCACGCGCAGTGCCGCTCCGCGAACAGGCGGCGCTCGATGATCTGGTCGAAGTGATAGTACACGTGCTGGCCGCTGTCCCAGGCCACGGTGTTGCGGATTCCCTCCGCGTTGAGGGCGGCGCTGAAGGCGCGCGTCTGCTCCGCCGACGGCTGGAAGAACATCAGCGTGGCGCCCGTGTCGCCGCCGGGATCGGGGAGCGGACGGGGGGTCAGGCCGGGAACACCTGTCAGTCCGTCGAGGATCGCCCGCTTGTGCGCGCGCATGCGCTCGATGATGCCCTCCATCCGTCCGAGCTGCACGAGCCCGATCGCGCCCGTGATCTCGCCCATCCGGAAGTTGAGGCCGATCATGAGCGGGTTGCCGCCCGGCAGCGTCTCGTCGAGCTCCTGCATGCGCGCCGAGCCTTGATCGTGGTAGCGGACCGCGCGGTCGTAGAGCGCGGCGTCTTGCGTCACGACCACGCCGCCTTCGCCCGTGGTGATCACCTTGTGATACTGCAGGCTGAACGCCCCCAGATCGCCGAACGTGCCGAGCCGCGTGCCTCGATACCGGCCTCCCACCGCCTGCGCGGCGTCTTCCACAACGCGGAGCCGGTGCCGGCGCGCGGTCTCGAGAATCGGCGCCATGTCGGCGCCCGCACCCCGCATGTGCACCGGCAGAATCGCCTTGGTGGCGGAGGTCACCGCGGCCTCCACCGCGCGCGGGTCCATGTTCAGGCTCTCGTCGATGTCCACGAACACGGGCACCGCGCCGAGCACCACGACGGCGTTGATCGTGGCGATCCATGTGTAGGTCGGGACGATCACCTCGTCGCCGGGCCCCACGCCGAGGGCGGCGAGCGCGGTCATGAGCGCGGCGGTGCCCGACGTGACGCCGACGGCGTGGCGCGTGCCCATCGCGCGCGCAAACGCGCGCTCGAACTCGGCGGCCTTCCCGAGGGGCTTGGGGCCGTAGTGGCGGAAGAGGCTCTGGCTGTCCAGGACCTCGAGCACCGCGGCCTTTTCCTCCGCGCCGATCAGAAGACCGCCGGGATAACCGGGCAGGAGCGGTTCGGTGCGAACCGGTGTCCCGCCATGCAGTGCGAGCCGCTCGCTGGCGGTCCTGCCCATCAATCGCCTCCCCACCGCCTCGAATGCCAGGGTCGTTCGTGAAGGCGGTGGCGGGCTCCCGCTGGAATTCACAAAAGTGGTGATCGATCCGTGGGCGTGAAGGTCGGGCTGATCGGCGCGGGGGCGATGGGCCGGCGTCATCTGGAGGCGCTGGCGCGGGACGAGCGCGCGCGGGTGGTCGGCGTCGCCGACGCGGTGGAAGCGGCCGCCCGTTCCGCGGCGGCGGTGGCCGGGGCGCGGCCGTGCCGGGACCTCGCGGATCTCGCGGACGCCGGCGCGGAAGCGGTCTTCGTCACGCTGCCCAACGCCTTCCACGCCGGGGTCGTGCTCGAGGCGCTCGACCGCGGACTGCACGTGTTTTGCGAGAAGCCGATGGCGACCACGCTTGCGGACGGGCGCGCGGTCGCATCAGGCGTGAAGCGCGCCGGCCGCGTCTATCAGATGGGCTTCAATAGGCGTTGGGCGCCGGCGTACCGATATTTGAAAGAGCGAATCGACGCCGGCTTCGTACCGTACTCCGCGAACGTGAAGATGAACGACGGCGACATGCTGACGCCGGGCTGGTATACGAACGTGGAGATTTGCGGGGGGTTCATGTACGATACCGCCGTGCACCTCGTCGACATGGTGGCGTGGCTCGTCGGGCCCGTCGAGCGGGTCACGGCCCTTGGGCGGCGGAGCTGTTACCCCGACTACGACGATATCGCGATGCTGCTGCAGTGCGGCGACCGGCCCGTCGCCTTCACCACGTGCGGCCACGCCTCGTGGGCGCTTCCACAAGAACGCGTGGAACTGTACGGCGACCACGCACTCCTCGCTTCGGAGGATCTCGACCGCGTGCGGCACACGACGCGCGAGACGCCCGAGGCGCCGTGGGAACACCTGCCCTCGCCGGACCGGGTCACCCTGTGGGGCTACGTGGACGAGGACCGCGAGTTCGTCGACGCCTGCCTGGGCCAGGCACCGCCGCCGGTCGGCGTGCGCGAGGCTTTGCACAGCATTGCCGTACTCGAGGCCGCCTACGCCAGCATCCGGAGCGGGGGCGCGCCGACGCCGGTCCCCCAGGAGTAGCCCGTGTATCTCTCGTGCAGCTCACAATCCTATGCCGACGAGATCGACGCCGGGCGTCTCGGGCTCGGGGAGTGGTTCCGGCTGTGCGCCGAGGATTTGGGGCTGCGGACGGTGGAGCTCGAGGACAAGCACGTCGGGGAGCCGACGGCCGCGCGCGTCGGCGAGCTGACCGGCGCCGCGTCCCGGCACGGCCTCGAGATCGTGAACATCGCGCTCATGAACAACTTCGGGCTGGCCGACGACGGCCGGCGTCGCGCCGAAGAGGAGCGCACCATCGCCTGGATGCGGGCGTCCCGTGATCTCGGCTCGCGGTTCCTGCGAACGTTCGCCGGCTGGCCGGAGGGGGACCGCGCCGCGCGGTGGCCCGCGATGGTCGCGTCGCTGCGCTCAGTATGCGCCCGCGCTGAAGGCGCCCGGGTGTCGCTCGTGCTGGAGAACCACAACCACGGCGGGTTTGTCCAGACGGCCGACGACGTGGCGGCCGTCCTGGACGCCGTCGCGAGCCCGGCGCTCGGCCTGCTCCTGGACACCGGAAACTATCTGGACGGCCGGCCGTCGATCGTCCGCACGGCGCCGCTCGCCCGCCACGTGCACGCAAAGTTCACGCGCGTCGGGCCGGACGGGCGCGACGCCGGGATCGACAACGCCGGGGCGATCGACCTGCTGGGCGGCGCCGGGTACCGCGGCGCCGTCTCCATCGAGTACGAGGGCGAGGAGGCCGGACGGACCGCGGTCCCGCGCGCGATCGCGTTCCTGCGAAGCCTCGGCCTCGCGTAGGCCCGATCGCACGGGCGGACACAAGCATCCGG
Source organism: bacterium (assembly GCA_035945995.1). Lineage (NCBI taxonomy): Bacteria > bacterium. Next base: position 6,846 of record DASYZR010000112.1, on the reverse strand, counting down.
AGCTGCGCGGGTGGACCGTGACTACGGCCCGAGCCACACGCTCCGGAACCGCATCATCCCGTCTGGCTGATCGACGAAACCCCCCACCCGAGTTGAGACCAGCTTGTACTCCTTCGGAAAGTAGAGCCAGACGTACGGCATGTCGTCGGCGAGGATCTTGGTCGCTTCGCCGTACGCCCGCCGGCGCTGGCTCATGTTGCTCAGGTATCGCGCCGCGTCGAGGGCCGTCTCGAGCTTCGGGTTGACGTAGCCGGCGTAGTTGAACGATCCGATCCCCGACTTCGTGGTAAACGGGTAGATGTCGAAATCCGGGTCGGGGCGCCCGCTCCATTCACTTAGCGCGGCCTGATGCGTCAGGTGGCTGATCGCGTCGATGATCGCGCCCTCCTCGACGACCTGGAGTTTCACACGAATCCCCGCCTCCGCCGCCATCGCCTGGATCGCCTGACCGACCGCCTGGCGTTGCCCGCCCGGCAGAATCAGCAGCGTGAACTCGAACCCGTCCGGGCGGCCGGCCTCCTTGAGCTTCGCCCGGGCAAGCCCGACATTGGCCGGCGGCAGCTTCCATGTCGGATCGTAGGCGGGCGTGCCGTTCGGGAAGAACGAGTACGCCGGGTAGACCGCTTTTTGAAGGACGACGTTGGCGATCGCCTCGCGGTTGATCGTGGCGTTGAAGGCCTGCCGGAGCAGCTTGTTGTCGAACGGCGGCTTGGTCGTATTGAGCGGGAGTGCCGTCCACGCCATCGCGCCGGCCTCGATCAGCCGGAAGCGCGAGCCGGGCTGGGCGGCTTCCTTCGCGAGCGCCTGCACCTGCGCCGCCGGGACGATGTTGATGATCTGCGCATCGCCGGATTTCAGGTTTGCCACGCGGGCGTTGTCGTCGGTGATCTCGCGGAAGACGACCCGCTCGAGATAGGGCAACCCCTTCCCCCAGTAATCCGGGTTCCGCTGCAGCGTGATGTGATCTTGAGGGACCTTCTCCACGAATGAGAACGGCCCGGTGCCCACCGGATGCAGCGCGTAGTTGAGGCCCTCCTTTTGTGCCGCCGCGGGTGACACCATCATCCCGGCCCGGTCCGTCAGGACGTACAGTAATGGGCTGTACGGCTGCTCCAGGATGATCCGAACCGTCGAGGGATCGACGACCGTGACCCCGGCCATCGGTCCAAGCTCGCTGCGCCGGTTCGACGGGAACGTGGAGTCGAATTTCATCCGGTCGAAGTTGTACTTTACCGCGTCCGCGTTGAACGGAGTCCCGTCCTGAAACTTGACGCTGGGGCGGAGCTTGAACGTGACCGCCTTCCCGTCCGGCGAGATCGCCCAGGAGGTTGCGAGCATCGGAACGATGGCCAGCCTGGCGTCGGTGTCCACGAGTTTGTCGTACAGGTTCTGGTACACTTGGCGGTCCACGGCGGAGCCGGAGCGGTGGGGGTCCATCGTGGGCGGGTCCCGGTCGATCGCGGCGGTCAAGGTTCCGCCCCGCCGGCCGCCCTGGGCGGATGCGGCGGCGATGAGACCGGCCACCATCAGGCCTGCAAGCGTCGGGGCAATCCAGCTCCGCATCGGGCACCTCCTCGGGATCGCGGCCTCCACAGCCGGCCGGCGGACCAGTCTCCATACGGCGAGCTCGATCGGCCACACTTGGCCCCACGATGTCCTGGGGCCGGGTCGCGCTGACCGGGGATTCCGTTCCGGGACCTTCGCTCCTCTTTCGGCGGGTGGACATGTCGCACATCATGTTTCTCGCTTCCGTCCGGGGGGGCGCGCAGGAGGTACAAGTCCAAAACGAGTCTGGGCTTGATTGTCGGTATTCCCATTTGGCGCGTTCAACGGATCGTCGGCTGTCTCACATCCGGACAGATGCGGCCGGTGTGCGACGTAAGGGCATCCTATCGTTTGGCCGAAGTGCCACTGCCATCCGCTGAACGCCATCGATGATCGCGCGTTCGTCGTAGGCGGCGTAACCTAGTAACAGCGCGCGCTTGCGGACCTTCTCTACGCAGCACACTGAGAGCGGCACGACGTCGATGCCCTGGGAAGCGCAGCGTTCTGCCGCCGCGGTATCACTTGCCCATCCGACCAGCCGACCAACCAGGTGCATCCCCGCTGTCGCGGCGGCGACTTCGAGAAGGCCTGTCAACCGCCGCTTTGCGGCCTCTACTAGACACCCCTGACGCTCCTCGTACAGGGAACGCATGCGCCTGATATGGCGGCCGAAGTGCCCCTCGGCGATGAAGTCGGCGAGCACGGCCTGGCTCAGGATCGGAGGATAGTATCCTGCCAAAAAACTCGCTGCGGAAAACGCATCGATCAAGTCTGGCGGCACGACGAGGTACCCCAGACGTAGTCCGGGAAACAGTACCTTGCTCAACGTCCCGAGGTAGATCACCCGTCCGTTGGGGTCCAGGCCCTGTAACGCGGGTAGGGGTTGGCCATGATACCGGTACTCACTGTTGTAGTCGTCTTCCAAGATCCACGCATTGTGGTGGCTGGCCCACTGCAGCAGTAACAATCGTCTGGCGACACTCATGGTAGCGCCGAGAGGAAACTGATGGCTCGGAGTGACGAACGCCAATCGCGCGTGCCGGTATTTTGTGACAGCGGCGGTGACATCGAGCCCTTCAGCATCCACCGGCACGGGGATCAACCGCGCACCGGCCGCACGGAGAAGGCCGTGCGCCCATGGATACCCGGGATTCTCCACCCAGACGGCGGCCCTCGGTTCAAGGAGGACGCGAGCCGCGAGGTCGAAGCCCTGTTGCGAGCCGCCGACGAGAATCACCTGATCGGGCGTGCAGACGAGCCCTCGAGCGTCTCTCAGATAGGCTGCGACGAGCTCTCGTAACGGCCGGTATCCCGACGGATGCTTGCCGCCCACGAGGGACGGGGAGAGGGAGCGCCACCTCCGGGCCAGCAACCGTCCCCACAGCTTCCATGGAAAGACGTCCAACGCAGGGAGGCCGATGCGAAACGGCCGAGGCGGCTGGGCCAGCAACCGTACCCACAGCTTCCACGGAAAGACGTCCAACGCAGGGACGCCGGTCCGGAACCGCCGAGACTCGCTCGCATTCGACATTATTGCTCGTCGCTGCCCCGGCCGCCGTAAGATGCCGCCGCGTCGCGAAGGCGCGCGGCCGGGGCCGCTCGGCGCCGGGCTCAGGTGCGGACGGAGAAAGCCGTCAGGAAGGCAGTTCGCGACATACGTCCCCGCCCCGACCTTTCCACGGACATAACCCTCGATCAGGAGTTGATCGTACGCTAAGAGGACGGTGTTTCGGGAAATTTCCAGTGTCTCCGCGAGCGATCGCGTGGAGGGTAGACGTGCGCCAGACACGAGTCGGCCTGCGAGGATGGTTTGCCGCAGGCCGTCGTACACTTGTCGGTGCAGCGGGGTAGCGGAATCGCGGTGCAGCTGAAAGCCCACCAGGTTGACAGGTGCCGAGAACTTCACGTGCCCCTCCAAGTCAATCGCGTGGCGTCGAATTGGTACCATGAATTTAGCACGATCATGTTCAATTAGCCATACCGATTACGTCGATTGCACATAGGGGGAGGCAGTCGCCTGTATCGACGAGGCGACCTGTCTCCGAAGGCTCGGTCTGATGGCCGATGGATATTGAGACGATCGGCGGGACTGCGTTGCGGACGCCGACGCCCGTCAACGCAAGGCACGTGGAGCGTCCAAAAATGGCACCATGGATCGGCTGCGGAATGGCTCTTCCGATCCCCCGGGTCTCACATTACTATTGGGTCGATCGGGTAGCGCTCCTGCCGGTACGGCTGGCGACGCAGGACACGCGACCGATCTCGGGGGTACCGTGATGGCGATTTTGACGCCGGAGATGAAGCGGGTCGTGCGTGAGCAGCGGCTAGGCTACGTTGCTACAGTATGTCCCGATCACACGCCGAACGTGTCGCCGAAAGGGACGACCACGGTGTGGGATGACGATCACCTGATTTTTGCCGACATCTGCTCCCCGAGAACAGTCGAGAATCTCCGACACAATCCCGCGATCGAGATCAACGTGGTCGATCCCATACTGCGCAAAGGGTACCGCTTCCGGGGATCGGCAATCGTACTGCAGCGGGGTGCGCAATTTGAGGAGGCAATGGAGTTCTATCGAGACATATATGGGATGCACCCAAAGACCGCGGATAGCGTCCGTCACGTGGTGCTGGTGAAAGTTGAACGCGCCCTGCCGCTGATCTCCCCTATCTATGATCTTGGGGCAACAGAAGACGAGGTCGTCGCCCGCTACACGAAGTACTACGGCGATCTGCGACCGAACAAGCCAAGCGGCGTGGCCAGCTCTGCACGGCCCCGCCATGAGCGTGACGAAAAGGACGGTGCGGCGGACTGTGAACCCGCATCGAGAGAGGCTGCCTATGGCAACGAAAAAGCCCGTCCCTAAAGAGCACCCTACGAGCCGGTTGGCATCGCCAGACGCCTCGGGTCTGCCTGCCTCGGTACACGAGATTCTCAGCGAAGAAACGGAGCGATTCGGCGCGCCCCTGAACACCACGATGGTCTGGACGCATCACCCCGTTTTGCTGGCTGCTTACCGAGCCTGGCGCAAAGCGATGAACGAGGCGACCCTGATCCCCGAGAGCCGCAAGTACCTGGTGTACGTCCGGGTGGCGTCTCTGAACGGGTGCCCTTTTTGAGTGGACATCAACACCGCCTCGGGACAGGCGGCCGGAATCGACGAGGAAAAGTTTGCGCACCTCGCCGAGTACGCGACCAACCCGCTCTTCACGCCGCTCGAGCGGCAGGTGCTCGCGTACGCTGACGGGATGACGATCTCGGGTCGGGACACGAGCGACGAGCTGTTTGCGGCCTTGCGCGAACACTTCTCACCCCAAGAGATGGTGGAACTCACGGCACATGTGTCGTTCGAGAACTTCCGGAGCCGGTTCAACCATGCGTTCCGGATCGAAGCGCAGGGCTTCTGCAGACTGCCGCGACCGGCGGCGGGGTGATCTCGCCACCGCCACAGATCTTGGGGAGCGCGTCGCCGCCACCACCCGCTATCTCTGGCTGGGCCGCCGCGCGCTCGAAGCGCCGGGATGCAACATGGGGGCGATCGAGGAATGCAAAGGAGAAAGCCAGATTGTCCATGACCATTCTCGTGACGGGTTCGACGGGGACGATTGGCACGGGGCTCGTCACGTCCCTGGGAGTCAAGCCAGACGTCACGATCCGTGACGCGGTGCACTCGGCGGCCGCGACCCAGGCGATGCGACTGAGGAACGTCGTCCCAGCTCCTTTCGACTACGATAGCGCGGCGACGATGCGTCGCTCGTCCCCCATCAGGTTGAGTTTGCGACGCGTCTCGTAGATGCCGCGAAAGTCGCGCGCGTCAAACACCTCGTGAAGCTGTCCCTGCTCGGCGCGATCAGGAACCGGGCATCCAAGTCGCGCGGTGGCACCGCGAGGCGGAACGGTACGTGGAGGGGTCGGGTATCGCGTACACGTTCCTACGGCCCAACTATTTCATGGACAACTTCATCCACTACCATCCACCCGACAAAACGGGGAACATCTACCTTCCCTGGGGCCAGGGAGCATGCAGCTGCATCGACGCGCGGGACATCGCGGCGGTTGCCTCGCTGGTGTTGACGACGGCGCGTCATGCCGGGAAAGAGTATGCGCTTTCCGGGCCCGAGCCACTCACGGTTGCGCAAGCGGCTGCCGCGATCGGCGAGGTGAGCGGGCGGACTATTCGCTACGTGGACGTGTCCGACCGCCCGTCAGACGATGCTCGACATTCAGCTCCCAGCATGGATGGTCGAGGCGACGATGCAGCTCTACGCGATCAATAAGGCGAGCGCCGCCGCGGGTGTCACGCAGGTCGTGCCGCAGCTGCTCGGGCGCCCTGCCCGCCGGTTTCACGAATTCGCGCGCGACCATGCGGCTGCGTGGAGAGTCTGAGGTACAGTCGACTCGGAGTGGCTGCTTGTACCTGTTGACGCGCGGGGGCCCGGCCCCTTTGCCCGCCGAGACGAAGAAGGAGGCGCCGATCATGGGCGTTGGCGAGAACATCGAAGTGATGCTTGAGATCTTCCGCAGGATCGAGGGACGGAGTCCGCAGCGACCTGATCCGCAGCGGCTGCTGGCACTCTGTCAGCCTGACGTCGAATTCCATTGGCCCCCGTCGCTCCCGTACGGTGGAACTGCGCGCGGGTTGAGGGCGCAGGGTCGCACCTGGGCCGAGACCTGGGATCCTCTACAATCGACGGAAGCCGAACGACGGCTTGATCCCCGCGTCGTGGCCGCCAGCGAGGACGAGGTCGTCGTACTCTGGCGGCAGAGGGGGCTGAGTCCGGCAGGAGACCGATTCGACGGTGAGGTGTTGGGCCTCTACAGGCTCAGCAAAGGGAAACTCGCCCGCGCGCAGATGTTCTACTTCGATACCGCAGCGGTAGTGAGTTTTCTGGCGAAGGCCGGGGGGCCAAATACCGGTGCGGACGACGGGAGTGCATCACCTGTGCTTGGTTCGTAACCGCATCCTAGCAAGACCAGCAAGCATGGTTGGCAGCTCGGGTCTCGGGTCACACGATGTTGCGGCGTCGAAACAAGATGTACATGGGTTTCGTCAGGGTGACGTTTCGACATGAGGTGGTGCTAGAATGGGCGCTACCGGCGACTCCTGTCGACGCCCGAGGCGGAAAGGATCGCATTAACGTCGTTTATCAAAGCGAGGGTGAGCACACTATTGGGCGCAGGCGCGCAAGCGAGGTCGGGCGACCTCCAGCCGTGCCATTGGACGTACGTCGTCGTTGCATTCCCGGCGTACGTCCCGCAAAACTCTCCCGCCACCGCCAACCCGTCGCGCGCCGCTTTGA
>DASYZR010000111.1 GCA_035945995.1 bacterium | reverse complement strand
AATCCGGTCGTCTCCACCAGCCCTTGAATGCCAAGGCTTTGCGGGCTCTAAGGCCCCCGGGAAACGGCCTGGAAAAGCAGGGGCCCATCCCGGGTCACAACCGAGACCGTTGCGAGGCGCGCACAAGTCCCTCATCCTCGCGCACAATCGAGGGCGTCCCAGGGGACGGGACGCAGGGGGGATGTCATGCGCGCCAACAAGCCGCCGCGTGTTATCGCGGAGGCCGCCGAGGCGTTCCTGCTCCAAAAGCAAGTGAACGGTTGTTCGGTCCGTACCATCGAGGTTTACCGGTTCTGGTTGGATCGTCTCGCGGCTGTGATCCCGGACACCGCCGCCCTCGACGCCATCGCGACTACGAAGTTCTTCGTCTCCCTCCGGGAGCGAGCCGTCTCGGCATCCACGCATCATCAGGCGTACCGGACCATCAAGACGTTCGTCCGGTGGCTGATCGCGATCCGCGCGTTGCGGGTCAATCCGCTGGACGGGCTCGCCGTCCGCACCCCGAAGACGCTTCCCGCCGTGCCGACAGAAGAGGAACTCGCGGCTGTCCTGCGCGCTTGCCTGGACTCGGCCGAGGGGCTCCGTAATCGCGCAACGATTCTCGTGATGTCCGACGCGGGCCTGCGCCGCAGCGAAGGACTGCACCTCCTGGTCGAGGACTGGCACCCGCACGAGCGGTCGCTGTTCGTTCGAAGTGGCAAGGGCGCAAAGGACCGGACCGTCTTCGTAGGAGCCACAACAGCGCGGGCACTCCGGGCATGGCTGTCGATTCACCCGCAACCGACGCCCGAGGCATGGCTATTCTGCCAGCGGGACGGGCGACCGCTCACTAACCGCGGCCTCATCACGGTGCTGCACCGGCTGAGCGCCCGCGCTGGACTGCCGACGGAGCGGAGGCTGCACCCGCACGCGCTGCGGCACCTCGCCGCGACCATGTGGCTCCGGAACGGCGTCGGGATCGACGAGACGAGGCGCATGTTGGGCCACAACAGCCTGAACACCACGTTGCGCTACTCGTCGCTCGTGAGCGCCGACCTCCAACGAGCGCACCGGGAAGCCGGGGCGATCGACCGGCTGGGGCTCGACGGGCTCCAAGGGCCGCGTCGACGACCAGCGTGACGTCCGTCATGGTATGGCCGGGCGTCCCCCCTGGGGGACGTCGTCATCAGCGGGCGGAGGCGCCGGTTCACGGTTTCGGGGAGTGCCAGGCGGCGCGGCGGCCGCGCGTGCTGGCCGGGGACTCAAGCCGCCGCCGGGCGGCGGTCAGGACGCTCGGCATCGGCGACGGCACGCTACGGAGGCTTCTGGCCAGCGCGGCCGTCGAGGAAGGTAGTCAGGCGCCCACCTAGCCCACCCGGCGGCACAGCGGCCCGCCGAGGGCGCGCCAAAACCTAGTGGAAAGTAGCCCCCGGAAAACCCAATAATCTGCACGTTCCGCAGACTGTCGTCCGGCGCGCCAAAGGAGTTTTTTTGGCGCACCGTGACCGGGCTTTGCGACCGGCCGACCAGCGGGACAGCCGGTGGGGAAACGCCAGCGTGTTTGGCGCTCCCGGGGTCACGCCGACGACGGGTTGCCGTGGCGTTCGACGTCGAACACCCCGCCGCTACGGGTGCCGAGCGCCTCGATGGTGGACGAACCGCTCGATCAGCACGCGGTGATCCTCGCGGAGACCGACCGGCCAGGTGCCGGACGCCGCGTAGTGTATCTCGGCGACCTCGGTGCTGGGTCGGAACGTGCCGCCGATCACGCGGGCGGCGTACACGATGGTGAGGTGGCAAGGGCTCTCCCGCTGGACGGTGAGCGGAACGAGCACCTCGACGGTCAGGCCGGTTTCTTCCGCGATCTCCCGGACAATGGTCTCGCTCGGGTCCTCTCCGCGCCGCACCCACCCGCCGGGCAGCGCCCACGGTGACGACCGCCGGTAGGTGTGACGGGCCAGGAGGACGCGGCCCTCGCCGTCCTCGACGATCGCGACGGCGCCAACGATGAAGTGAGCGTTGAGGCACCATGTCAGCGCGCCGCGCGCCCAGCCGGGCAGCCATCGCCAGACCTGGACGCCGAGTCGCTTTAGCATTCGCGTGGTCACAACGTCCCCCGTGGGGGACGTCGCGCACCGGCCGATCCTATGAGCGCCGTCGCCGTAGCCGCCGCGCCGGTGCCGAGAAAGCCCTGCACGCCGTGCCGCAGGGGCCAGAACCAAACGTCCTGCGGCGGGCGCATCCGGGCGTGCCTGGCCTTGATGGGGCCCTGTAGTTTGCGTAGCGCACGCTGCTGGTCACGCCGGGTCAGGTCGTCTACCGCGTCACCCTACTCGGGACGGGCATGAAAGCGACACGTACCTTCGGCTGGCGAGATTGGTCACCCCTGCACCGCCGGTGTTCGTACGGCAGGAAGGCCACGCGGCGGGCGAAGGCCATCCTTGTGCGCCGCATCGTCCGCGACTACGTCGCCGCTGCCATCGACCGCGCGAGCCCGAACCTCGAACAATTCGTTGCCGGACACCGAAATGTCGGGACGCCGTGCCGCCTAATCTTCACGGACCCCGGCGGGGCGGTTGGCTTCGAGCCTACCGGCTGGCCCGCATCAACAGACGAGCGCGGCACACGTCCCACCCCGGAACAGACGTCGGCGCTCAGCGGCTCAGCGGAGGTCGTCGGAGCGCCCGGCTTCCAGGCGTGGCCACTGGGCGATGGGACGCCCGTGGGTGCGGTATGGATTGGGCTCGCGGGTGTTCTTTCCCCAGCGTTGCGGCCAACCGGTGGGCGAGTCCTCCCATGTCTCCTGCCGCCCATACACGGTCAGGTCTAACAGCCCAGCGTAGCCCGGGGCCATCACCTCGACGCCTCGGCCGGTGGTCCAGTAGGTCTCGAACACCCTGTCGCCGTGGCGTAGATAGCACACCAGATAGAAATGGCCGACTTCCCGCCCGGTCAGCAGAGCGCCAGCAGAGTCTTGCGCCGAATACTAGGGCACGTCCCAGCCCATGAAGTCTCGGTACCGGACGCTCTCGTCGTAGGGGCCTTGGCACAACACAGCGTAGGTGACATCACGGGAATGAAGGTAGGACAATTCGCGGACCTGCGATGTATACAAGGTGCAACCCTCGCACTGTTCAGGCGCAGGTTCGCCAGCGTACCACATGTGATAGTAGGCTATCAGCAGTCGACGGCCCTCGAATACGTCCAGCAGCGTCACCGGTCCGTGCGGGCCCACAAGCGTAACGGTGGAGTCTACCTCCACCATGGGTAACCGCCGACGGGCGGCCGCAATCACGTCGCCTGCGCGAGTGTGCGCCTTCTCCCGAACCCGCAGCGCATCCAATTCAGCCTGCCACGTGGCGCGGTCAACCACCACTGACATCGCCGATGTGTCGGAGATACCAGCGGCTGGCTTTTCCTTCGACTTACTCGTCATGGTTGTCTCTCCTTCCCGAAGAAACGAGAGCGCATAAGCCCCGCACATCAATGTTCTCCAATTATTTGTTCGTTCGGCAGGTCCGCCGCCCGCCGTGCAAGGCCCTGCCATGCGCCGCATCGTCCGCGACTACGTTGCCGACGCCATCGAGCGCGCGAGGCCGCAACTCGAACAATTCATTGCCGGGCATGGAGTGCCCGGACAGCGTCCCGCTGATCTTCGACGATCCAGAGCCTGTGATATAGATATTACGCTATACCGTGGCAATGAGCTATACGCATGTTATGAAGTTAAGCGTCATTCGCGCAGTTCGAGACGGCCCTGATTGCCGAGCGCGTCCGGGCCGGGATGGCAAGGACCAAGAAGCAGGGCAAGACCCTAGGCAGGCCCTGCAAACTAAACGGCAACTTGCTTGCCCGAAAACCGGCGATCGAGGCGGGAACGATGAGCAGGGGCGAGGCCGCTAGACAACTTGGGGTGACCGTTTCTGCTGTTTCTCGGGCACTACGTCGTCTGGGAGGTGAGGTGAAATGCGAAGCGCAGCAGTGATTGCGGGGATTGTCGTTCTACTGCTCGGCCTTGCATCGTCGGGAACGGCTCATGTGCCTACCGATCCGTTTCTCGTGGTGCCAGGACAAGGGATCGGCGAGGTCCGGCTTGGCATGACAATCACGGAGGCGGTCAAGGTTCTCGGGAATCCCCAGGAGAGCCGATCCACGCTGTCCTCAAGCGTGCTCCCGAAACAGGAATTGGAAGGCGCAACGATCTACATTTGGTCAGCCCCGGCCAGGGCTGGGGTGTCAAATCAGACAGGCTTCCGGGCCGTCGCAGATGCCAGAGGGAAGATCATCGAGATCATGGCCCCGTCACCCGATGAGCGATACCACACGCCTGACGGTCTCGCGATTGGGAACCGAGAGCAGGCCGTTGGCATGCGCCTTGGTCCTCCGAGCCGGACGACAACTTTGGGCAACGAGAAGTACGACATCTACGAAGTGCTGGGCATTGCATTCACCATCGAAACGAACCGGCAATATTCCAACGCCGGAATGGTGAACGGGGTCTCGGTCTTCGTGCCCGCGCACACATAGCCCCGGCTGACCAATCCGTCGAGGAGGGAGGGTTGTTGCGACCCCTCCCCCTCTGGACGGTTCGGATCGGTGCGGGTTACGCGTTTACCGCGTCTGCGCTGTCGCTCCTCCCGCTGATGTTCAAATCGCCTGATTGGTTCTTCTCCTGGGTGCCCGTTCCACCGGCCGTCCCGCCAGCCTGCGGCCCGCCCTGATCGGCCATGACCTTCCAAATCTGCTTCACGGTCGCAGGATTGAGCGTCGGAGGTATCCCGGCCGGAGTCGGGGCCGTGCTCTGCGTGGCAAGTAGCGAGTACGGTGTCCCGGCCGCGCACTGGCCGATGTCGTGCCGCCCGCCGCCGTCGCGGACGGCTGCGCGGTGGCCGCTGGCCGGGCCGTCGCGGTGGCCTTCGGAACAGCGGTCACCGTCGGCCCTGTCCCACCGTACTGCGTGGAGGCTCCAACCCCCGTCGCGCCCGGCGCGTTTCCGGCCGTCGCGAGGTTCTGGGAGGCCGACAGCGCCCGGCCACGTAGGGTCGAGTAGTCGGGATTTCCGACTGTCATCGTCCTCCAGATGGCGTCGAGCCATTCCTGATTCGGCTGCTGGGGAGGCCACGTTGTTTCGAAGGGCATTGTTGGTCACGCTCCTTTGCGAAGAATTGACTTGCGAATGTCTACGTGATACGAGGAGTCAGGGACGTGAAGATCACACTCCGGTACCGCACCGTCTACCCCGAAGCGGACGTCGAAGCGGCGATGCAAGGTTCCGTCATGGCGAGAACGCGACGGGATTACGCTGGCCAGGGGATGCGGTCGTTCTTGCTCGATGTGACGTTGGACGCCATCGGCACCGTGCGGGGCCGCGGGTACCTCGTGGTGCCGCAGCGCGCGCGGCTCGTCGCCTGGTGGGGCGGCTGACAGATCGGGCCCGAGGCCGTGGATGATTGGTGGACGCATCCAGGCCCCAAATCATGGAGCCCCGGCCCCGTCAGATGCTATGCGAGCCCGCGAATCTGCTCCATGATTCTGATGAAATCGGCAGCGGACTTCACGTCCGAGGAGAACGTCGGGTCGACGACCAAGGCGCTGGCCCCCAGCGTCCTGGTGGTGGCGATGTCCTTTTTGATTTCGTCCAGCGCGCCCGCAAACATCCACCGATCCTTTCCTAACGGACGCGGCGAGATCAACAAGTTCGCGCGGACGATGACCTCGACCGCAGCCGGGTCCCTCCCGGCGGCCTGCGCCATGCTCTTAAGCCCGGCCATCATCTGTTTCAGGCCATCGAGCGGCACTCCGGTAGGATGCCAGCCGTTCGCCAGCGTCGCCGCGCGCTTGAGGGCGCTCGGTGAGTATGCTGCGAGGTAAATGGGTGGGTGTGGCTTTTGGACCGGCTTCGGTTGAATGATCGACTTTGGCACGTGGAAGAACCGGCCGTGGAACTCCACCGGATCGGTGGTCCAAATCGCCTTGAGAACCTGGAGGAACTCGTCCGCGCGTCGGCCCAGACCCTTTGGTGTCACACCCACGGCGTCGTATTCGTCCTTCGACCACCCCTGGCCGAGCCCGACGCGGAGTCGCCCGCCTGAGAGGATGTCCAGTGTGGTCAGACGTCGGGCCAGCATCACCGGGTTGTAGTACGGCATGTCCAGGACGCTCGTCCCGAGGGCCACCCGGCTGGTGTGGGCTGCGACGAACGTGAGCGTCTCAACAGGATCGAGGGCGCGCTTGTACACGTCGGGCAACGAGCCATCAGGGCTACCCGGATACGGCGACTGGGGCGTCAGCGGGTACATCAGGCGTTCCGTGACCCACACGCTGTCGTAGCCCAACTCTTCTGCCTTGCGAGCGACTTGGACGACCGCCTGCGGGTCGGCGGCCGTGCCAATCATGGGAAGGAAGAAGCCGAGTTGCATGGTGTGCGCTCCTCTCGCGTGGGCTACACGCCCGACCTGGTCTCGGGCACTCGCGGGGTAGTCACAGGTGCGACTACAGAAGCGTATTCCGCGCGGCCTTCGCGTTCCTGCTCGCTGTTGTTTGAAACGTGGTAGCCTGCCACAGCGGCGGCCTTCCCAACGGCACAGTTAATCGGCTGATGAGCAGTGAGGAGAAGGTGCAGGCCCTGGTAGCGCGGGTGATCGAGACCCGGGCGCACCTGGCGAAGTCGGACGGCGAGATCGGCACCATGGTCGCTGCGACCATCCTCGGTTCGACGGCGACGTGGCGTACTGAATACTCCGAGCCCCAGCTGTTCGGTATGCGGCCATCATCGCCTGGGTCGAGCCACATCACGCCGTCCACCCGATGTGGGCGGGGGAGTCGTGCAGCCTGGTGCACGACATCAGGCCCGCGGCCCAGATCGTGCGTGACGTGGCCGGCGCACCGCGAAGCGCCGTGCTAATAGATGTCAAACTTGTGGCAGTATGCCGGAGCGTGCCAACCCCAGTCTTCCTGCCCGTAACCTCCCCAGCTCCAACTGTTATCGTTAAGCAATGTCGTGCAGAGTCGATGCTGCGCTTTCTTCCCCTTAGCAGTCAATATGAGACGATATGCGCCTCCCCATGTATGCCCGGCCGCGAAATTCTTGAAATCGTCCTTGAGAAGTGCGCTCTGGCCTTGCTTGCTCCACACCAGACCGCCGGCCGGCACCGTGTTCACGCTGTGGCTGTACTCGAACACGTAGGCGCGGCCCTTACCGGTCATCAACAACAGTACAACGTCGAGATCCTCGAACGGCACCCCGCGCCGGTAGTTGCCCGAAAACAGATAGGTGCCATCCGGATTAACGATGAGATGCGCGAACCCTTGCTTGTCCTTGAAGTTCCAATTCACAATGATAGGTTTCTTGCCAGCCGCAATGTCTTTGTCGGCCACAGAATGATGTGCGCGGGTAACTTCTACTGGTGCCCCTACCACCGGCGAAGGCCCCGCAACGGGGGGCGGCGTCGTCGCAAAGGCAGAACGGGCAAGGAACACGCAGACTGCAAGCAGCGAACCTGTTAGGCGAAGACGTCCCATCGTGGCCTCCTCCGAGTCGCGACGCGATCGGCGTCAGACCGTCAAGACTATTGTCAATCGGGCGCGTCGGGAGCCTGTCTCATCTAAAGGCCATACTGTGCGCAGAACTTCGGGTCCATTATCGATCCCGACTTCCATTCGTACTTTTGCCAGAGCCTATAGTCCGCCTGACTCGCGCCCCAATACTGCCCGTGGCAGACCGCCAGCTGATACTTGCGCTGCTGCTCTCTCCCCTCGGCGGTCAACGAAAAGCCATACGTCCCGGCCCAGTCATGCCCGGGCGCGAAATCCTTGAAGTCGTCCTTGAGGATGGCGCTCTTGCCGTGCGCGCTCCACCGAACGCCGCCACGCGACACGTCCCCCACGTAACGAAACATATACACGCCGGCCTTCTTGCTTTTCAGCAAGAGCGCAAGATCGAGAATCTTGCCTGGTTCTTTGCGTGTATAGTTACCCGAAAAGAGATATGTGCCGTCTGGGTTGACGAGCACATTGGCCTGTCCCTGCCCGTTCTTGAGATGCCAATTCACTACGATCGGTCCGTTGCTGTGCGCCACATGATGTACCGGGGTGGTTTCCACTCGCACATGTGCCTCGGGGGGAGCCGTCCCGGTGGGCGGCGGGGTCGTCGCTGAGACAGAGCTGCCGAGGAACATCAAGACTGGAAGTAGCGAACCTATAGGACGAAGATATTTCATCTCGGCCCCCTTCGAATCGGCATGCGATTCGTGGTCAGATCAGTCGGGTTGCGGAACGCCGATGCTACCACGCCGTGTTAAATTGCTTGCAGTACTTTGGGAAGCTGACTGACGCAGCCGAGCTCCAGCCGATTGCCCGCCACATCGTCTGACAAGTATCCTTCTGCTGCTCGCGCAGCCGCTTTTTCGCCTCCGCCGTCAAGCTCAAGCCGTATGTCCCGGCCCATTCATGGCCCGGCGCGAAATACTTGAAGTCCTCTTTGAGAATGGCGCTCCCGCTTTTCTCACTCCATCGAACCGCGTTCGATGCGTCTCCCGTATACCGGAACAGGTAGACCGCGCCCACGCGGCTTTTCAACGCAAGTTCAACGTGGAAAATCTTGCCCGGTTCTTTGCGTTTATAGTCGCCTGAAAAACGGTATGCGCCGTCAGGACTGACGGTCAGATTCACTAATCCTGTCCCGTTCTTGAAGTGCCAGTTTACTACGATCGGTCCGTTGCCGTGCGCCACGGAATGTACCGGGGTGATTTCCACCGGCACTTCCGCCGCCAGCGACGGCGTGACACCGGGCGGCGCGGGTGTTGCAAAGACTGGGCCGGTGAAGACTACGCACACCGCAAGGACGGAAACGAGGCGGAGAACTTTCATTGTGCCCCCCCGAATCGGCATGCGATCCGTATCCGCCGTTACCGGAAACTGGAAGTGCCTGTTCGCGCTCTTTCGCGGATGTCCTATGCAACCGGCCGTCCGGGAACCCTGGTAACCGCCGCCGCTCTGCACCGCGTTCTTTAGCGCCACTCCGGGCCGGAAAGTTCCCCCACGCTAATAGGTCTTCCATCTGGCTGCTCTTGCAAACCGGAGCCGAAGGCCGCGGACTTGGGCTTCTGACTGCAGGTCGGGTCCGGAAGTTTCGTCGCGGGCAGACTCCATTGGCGACTACTCAGATAGTTGGCCTTTTTCATCGCGGCGATCCACGCTTGCGCTGCCGTCCAACCCATCGACCCGTTCGGGCTGGGCGATCCCGACCGAGCGGGCAGGCAAACCATTGTGTCGCTCGCCGTTGGCGCCAACCGGACGACCTGCGGTGTGGGACCAATTCCCTAAGCGAGACCCACGTCCGCCTCATACGGTTCGCGACCCCTTCGTTGCAACTCGTGTATTCTTGAGATCGACGGCTTGACGCCCAATTGCCGCGGGTTGGCCTGGGTGCGTACTCTGGCGCGACCGTCTTAGAGGTGCCGTACCACCCACTGGGCCAGATCTCGTTGTCGTTCTTGCTGGTCGTTCGGGGGTTTATAGCCCCCCGGGTTGAAGCCCATGTCGAAGTGCGCCTTTCCTGTGCGCACATGAAGGACATAATTGGGGTCGCGGAATGCGGCATCGCCGATGCCGGCCACCGTGGTGGTCCGGCCCGTGGTTCGGTCGATGAACGACCGCCAGCTCGTGAACACGTTCCGAGCGACGGCCGTCGATGACTCCACGTACACGACGTACCAGATCCCCAGGTTTCCACCGGGTTCGCGGAAGCCCGGGAGCCGCTTCTTGGAGGTGTAGCTGCACTGCGATCCCGGGGCGGTGTTGCGGCCTAGCGGCGCGATCTCCCCATTGCGGGTGGTGACGTGGAACGGCGTTCCGAATGCCTTGCCGACCTGCGCGACCGGAAGCAGCGTGCACGCCTCCGTCGGCGGTTTGGGCGCCGCAGGGGCGGCGGTACCGGCAACGAGCACCCAGACGCCAAGCAGGGAAACGAGATATAGACGTTTCGTCGTAACACCCCCTAATCGGCACGCGATCGGGAGCACGCCCAATCGACGCATGATACGGCTAGAAGGGTAGTGCGACGCCGTTGATTCCTAGGTAAGCTTTGCCAGATGAGTGACCAGTAGCCTAGTCTACATTCTGCCTCGATGGTAGGCTGATCGTTGACCGGGATTTCTGTTTTTTGGCCCTCGACTCCTTCCATTTGCGGAGCCCGGCCAGGTTCTTCGTCCGGACTCTATCATGTGGCCCATGCGAAGGCCTGTTCGGGGACCCCTGAAACCCCCAAAGCTCAGCACGGTCGCGCTGACAGCCGATTTCTCGGACACCATGCCCCTCGGCCTCCTTGCCGCTGACGGCGGCTGCAACGATGGCGTCTGCTACCCTGCGGGCCCCGGTAGGCGTGGCCAGCCGCTGCACGATCGTCCCGAATAACCGCCGCGTCAGGTGCCCTTCCGCCAGCAGCAACCAATAGTACCGTCATGTTTCACGAGACGGCCACCTGTCTTGATCAATCGTTGCTGCAAGCTCGTCAGCGACGAGGTGTCAATCTGCTTCGGCACGGCGAGTCGACGCCACAGGTTCCCCAGGTTGTAGGCGATGACGCTCAGCGCGAGCCCACCTCGTTGGCCCGGAACCGGTGACAACTCAGCCGTGTCATCTTCACGGCTAGCTTGCCTTCCTTGATCCACTGTTCTGCGGTTCCTCTCTTGTTGTGGTGCCGCGACGATTTACGCTTCAATTAAACGATGTCCATGCGGGCCAAGGCGCTCACACTCCCAACTCACAAGCGGAGGACCAATTCGTCATTGGCTACATCGGACGCATTGTCACCGGCTTTCAAATGAGAACGGCTGCTAAATTCGCGAGCAAAAGGATGAGCGCCGAGGGCGATCCTCTCCTTGCCCTCAGAAAATCAATTGATATCGCGATGAAACGAAACAGTGCTGGTCGGCACGTCAATTATCTTGAGATCTACGCGCCGGACGTTTTGGCTGACGAGATGCAGCCGGATCTGCGGTACGCGGCCGCGTTATTTCCGCGATAGCGCCTTCTGACCAGAGGAAAATTGGGAGTCGGCACGGCGGCGATCTGCCAGGCGGCTGACAAGGAGGATGTCTGCGCAAGCGCGAGAATGACCGATCGCTCGGGGGGGGCTCCAACATCTTGCCGAAAACGCATGCTATTTCGGGGAGGCCGAGATGAAGCATCTTCGTTTGGTCGCGCTGCTTGCCGTCTGGGTGTTCCCGGCCAATGTTGCCTTTGCAACGTCCCCGCCGTCTGCGGCGATGTCGCCGTGGCTGTTCGGGCAGTGGAAGCCACACCAGAGAATCCGGTTCCCGCCGGCAAGGGACGATCTATCAAGGTGAATTGGACCTTCAAGAGTGGAAAAGGATCAGCCCATCTGCTCGTTGACTCGAACGGCAGCTACCAGTTTTCCGGCAACTATGAACCCGAGTCGAAGGGCAAGTATTTGGAAGCTGTGATTGTGGTGTTTGAAAAAGGCAGCCCCAATCTCTCCGCCGCCGCCATGTTGTTCCAACATCGCGTCGGCCGGGAACGTCAAATGGAGCCGCAAGGGCGAGAATTCCGCTATTGGGTCAGACTTCCAGATTTACCAGAAGGGCCATTCCTGGCGCGGGGCTTATCCTGGCCGGCAAGTGATCTTACAGACGTCCCGCGAACAGGATCAGGACAAAGACGGCAACGCTGACCCGTGACCACACTGCCGGCGCACCGCGTGGGGCCCTCTTTGCTGCGGGTCGTGGCCGGCAAGAAGAACGGAGGGGAGGGGAAATGGTGGCGGCGCAGACGGAGTTACTCCACAGGAGGCTCGTCGGTGCTGTCCTGATGGCGGCATTGTGTGCAGGCCTCACCTCACAGACAATCGCGCAAACCCCGACGCGGTCCGTCCGGGTTCTTGTTGACGGCGGTGTTGTCCAATTCGATCAGGCGCCGGTGATCACGAAGGGAAGGGTCCTCGTTCCTCTGCGCGGTGCCTTCGAACGCCTGGAAGCGACGGTCGCCTGGGCTTCGGCGTCGCAGACGGTGCTTGCGCAGCACGGCGCAACCCGTGTTGCCCTCAGGATCGGGTCAACAGGGGCGTCCGTAAATGAGCTCCGCAGTTTTTGGACGTGCCGGCGGTGCTCGTCGGCGGCCGCACGATGGTCCCGCTTCGTATCGTGAGTCAGGCGCTCGGCGCCGACGTGCTATGGGACGCGGCCACGTCCACCGTGCGGATCACGAGCCAGACGGCTGTGAAAGTCACGCCGTCGCCGACGTTCGCACCACATCCGCCGCAGACAATCTCCACGGCCAACCCCGGACGCAACCCCAACTGGCGACCCGCGGTACCGGTCCGTGTCACCTTCACAGAGCACTTCGCCTCCGGTCGCGCGCCGGAGGTCGACCTTCGCCCCATCATCATGCGCCGCGCCCTCGCCGTGCGCGATCAGGGGAATCGCGGCACGTGCACCGTGTTTGCGACGACGTTTCTGATCGAGTACCAGCGGGCCGCGATGACCAGCGCACACGGGAGCGCGGCTGCGCTGTCGGAGGAGTATCTCAACTGAGCGGGCAACAAAGCGACCGGCGAAGACAGCGACGGCGGATTCTTCACGAAGATGATCAGTGGGTATCAGACGTGGGGGATCGCGCCAAACGCGAGCATGCCGTACCTGCCGGCGTACGATCCCACCCATCCCGCGACGCCGAGCGCCTCGACCATCGCCGCGGCCAAGGCGATGTTTCCGGTCCGATACCCGTTTACTACCCTCAAGGTCTGGGACAACACCAAGGGGATGACCCCCGCGGAGCTGCAGCGCGTGCTGGCGACGCTCCGTTCCGGCCGGCCCGTGGCCACGGGGATCTGGTGGCTCACGAACTTCGCCACGGTGACCGTCGACGGCGTTCCGCTACTCAAGGACTATCCCCGCAGTGCCAATTCAGGCCCCAACCCGCCGATGTTCGACGGCCATTCCATCGACTTGGTCGGGTTCCACGAATCGCGCGCCTTTCCCGGCGGCGGGTATTTCATCTTTCGGAACAGTTTTGGCCCAAGCTTCGGCAACGCCGGGTATGGGTTTGTCTCGTTTCAGTATCTGCGCGAGTACGCGAACGACGCCATCGCCATAAAGGCGCCGCCCTGGCCGTCAGCCAGGCGCGCCCCGCGCCCCAAGCACTGATGCGTTGTTATGCAGAAAGGAACCAATCACTGAGCGCAGGCGCTCACTCCGGATGGAGTAAGCACGGCAAGAGCGCCGTGCTCAAGAACGCCTTCAAGACATTTTCTCAGCACGCCTGGTACGGGTCATATGAGTTTGGGGCGAGCGTTGAAGACAGAAAACAACTCCAGGCCAGATGCGGCGATGCAAAGTGAAAGAGGACGACAAGTGGTTCTGGGCATCCTGGCGAGCGTGGTATTGCGAAGGTTCTCCGAATGGCCCCATTATCGTGTGGTAACTGATCGCGTCGGCTGAAACGCAAAATTTCCTATTTTCAGGAGGCTGCCATGGTACGGCACGGATCCTCCGGTCGCCGCGGCGTAGCGTGTGCGTTTGTGCTGATTGTCGGTCTGGCGATGTACCCCAACATCGCGCGCTCCGCCGCGGCGCCAGGCGATGCGGGGCAATTTGAGGAGGCCTCGGTCGCCGTTCTCCCGGGCAGCAACTGCATGCTCCACCCCGCGGGGAACAACGACCCGCGGCAGTCACTCCACATCAATGCCGAAGAGGACGGCGTGGCCCGCTTTCTCGCGGTGCGTCCAAAGCTGCCGAGCAGCGTCGAGCGGTTGGCGCTCGATTGCACCGATACCAATAAACGGACCAAGACCTATTCCGTCGATCTTCGCTCGGAGGCGACTTTCAAACCGCGCCCGTTTGACGCATCGCGCACGACTCTGGCGGTTCGGCCAGCACTTACCGGCGACCCGCGTCGCTTCACGCCGGAAGAACTGGTAAAGGCAGGCTACGGGCTGCGCCCCGATCCGGCAGAGAATCCGGACGCGTACCAAAGGTGGCTGGCTGCGGCGAGCGTGCCGGTGCACGAGCTCCGTACTGACCGAACTTTGCCGGCCCCCGTGTTAAACGCGAAGGTCTACACGACCCCGTCGTCTGGCTGGACCGGGGTCATCCTTCAAGGTTCCTACCAAAAGAAGGCGACGTCCGCTGAGACACTCAGTTACGGGGCGAGTTCGGCAACCGTCGTTGTCCCAAAGGTGACGCCCGGTCCCACTGCCGCGATGACGATATGGAACGGGCTCGACAATGTTTTCCAAGCCCTCATCGACGTACGTACGACGGCGACAACCGCATCATTTGGGATTCACCGCCAGTCTTTTGACCCTCACAGCAACAAGGGAATCGACACCGCAGGAACACGATTCACTCCGAGGCCCGGCGACCTCATCTCCATCGAGGAGTGGTATTGCAACGCCAAGGGAGGCTTGGATCTGAACGGTGGCTACGAGTGCACGAACATGGTCGACATCACCCAACACGCACAATGGAAATGCGATCAGGCCGAAAGCTCAGACTGCCCGTCCTACAAGCTAGTCGCCGGTGACCTGGGCAACGGCAAGCTCGGCTGGCAGACGGAATTCATCATCGAAAACGACACCAACCAGGTCGTCAAGGGTTCGCACGAGTGGCCCATTTTCTCGCCAGTGACGATGCATGGGTCTGCCGATCTGATCAAGGGCGACGGTGTCAAGGGAAAAGGCAAATTTGTGGGGATAAATACCGACCCGAGGGTCCACCTGTTGACCGACAACAATAAGAGTTCCCGGCATCTCCTCATCACCCTGCCAACCGGGGCAGTCAAGTGGGTTGAGACAAAGTGTGGAGCCAAAGACACGTGGGATGCGAATAGGGGAAGATGCGTCAGCAAGAAGTAGCCGCACGATCGGCTCGTCGACGGGCGGGCGCCTAACTTTCCCGCACCCCTTGCGGGAAAGGGAGGGGCCCATGGCGCAGCGATGGGAGGGCGAGGTTGGCACAGGCTTCGGCAACGCCGGGTATGGGTTTGTCTCGTTTCAGCATCTGCGCGAGTACGCGAACGACGCCGTCGCCATATCGGCGCCGCCTTGGCATCCGTAAAGGCGCTCCCGATCCGACCTACGATGGGGTCTGCGCAGGGTGCTGCAGGCGTTGCGGACGCGTGACGAGTCGGGGAGGCCGTGATGGGACACCTTCGCCTGGCTTCACTTTTTGCAGTCTGGGTGTTTCTTGCCCGTTCTGCTTCTGCGATGCCCTCGGCGGTGATGTTGCCCGCGGCAGATGCGGCAGCGAACATTACGCCTGCCCATTCTGTTGTCGCCAGCACGGGACCGACGGCGCACTTCGATATCCACCTTCTTCCGAAGGGAACGTTGACATCTCAAATGGTCGAGCAAGAAGGAACACTGGCCGCGTGGGTGGCAGCGCACCTCTAAGACTCGGGTGGGCGCACCGAAATGCGCATGCGCTCATGGCCGGCCCCAGGAATGGAAGGCGATCACGTATTGGGGGTCAGGTTCATATCCTCTGCAGGATCGACATAGGAGGGGAGGGTTGACGCTTTGACAAGGGGATTTGCACGAGATAAAGGACGGCTGGCAACTGGGATCGCCGCGGCGCTTGTCTTGTCAGCAACGGCAGCCGCGCTGGCCGTATCGGTTTCTCTCCCACCGGGTGGGAGCATCGCGGTGCCGGCAACGAGCGCCGCCGCAGAGCCAGGCTTGGCAGGTACCGTGATCCACGACGCATCGCTGCCGTTCACGATCAAGAAGAATGGGGCAGTTCTGTGCACGGGCCAGCTGCAAGACCGAGTGGTTCGGTCGAGCACGGGGGGGGGACTCGACTTCTACTATCGCATCCGCCGCACCTCAGGTCCAGGCGCTATCAACCGAATCGCGACGGCGAATTTCTCGAGTGCAGCATTCAATGTTGCCTACCGGACAGATGGATTGGGCACGGTGGCGCCTCAACAAGCCACGCGAAGCCGCGCACCGGGAGCCCTGATAACGTTTACCTTGAAGGATCCCAACCTGTTATGCAAGCAGCATCAAGAGTCACGGTTTATCCTGATCAACACAGCGCCGACGGTCCCTGTGATCAACCCAAGGGTGACGGGTTTCCACGCCGGCGGAAGCACACGGCTTTTCACTACGACAGGTGCGAGCGTCTCGGTGCCGACTGTCATGCCAACGGTCATGCCGTGACCGCCGGTAGGGATCGCATGCCGAGTCGGAGGAGACCATAATGGGATATCTTCGGCTCGTATCGATGCTTTCGACGTGGATGCTCCTTGCCAATTCTGTTGCTGCGGCGCCTCCGCCGCCCGGCGCGACGCCGTCGGTCGCGGCGGAAAAGCCAGTGGAAATGACCCCAAGACGAGCTGTCGCCCCCGGCACGGGACCGATCATAGTGAATTGGCGTTTCAAGAACGGAACAGGAGGAGTCAAACTGACCGTTCACCCGGACGGCCAGTACGCCTTTGCCGTCGACTATAAACGCCAGGAGCCGTACAGAATTCTCCGTGTTGTCCTGATGTTGGTGAGTGCCGACGGCTATACCACCTACGTATTCGAATCCAAGCACGACGTGAGTACCGTGCCGGCCGGCGGTCTTCGATGGAGCAAGCAAGGCGGGAGCACGGCCCTCAAGGAACACTTCAAGGGCTTCGCGGCCGCGCAAGCCTCCGGCGCCGGCGGCGCCTGGTGGGGCGGATATCGTCTGCTGTGGGCCAAGGGGGGAAAGGAGAAACTACTCAAAGAGGAGACACAAACGTGCGAGGAATGGGCCAACGAGTGGTCCGTTTTTGCCTCTCATGTCGGGTGGGGCCAGGTCGGGGGGGTGACGCCGAAGTACTGCTACAAATTCAACATCTAGCAGGCACGGTGCTTCGCGAATCACCCTCTGGTGTGTGGCGAAGCGCCTCCAATCACCGGCTTTCAAATGAAAACGGCCGCCAAGTACCCCAGCCATTGCAGATGTGCTCAGTATCTTGATCTTGATCGGGTATATGCGTTGGCCCTGAGCCATCAGATTCCGGTGGCCTCGGAACAAGATTCACTATAACGCTAGCACGGATTGGATGTCGATTGGGAGGCCACGATCAACCACCCCGACCCAGACATTGACCGGAACTCCGGAGGAGGGTATCGGGGACACGTCACGATCCGATGACGTTCAGAGGGGGTGCGTGTACGGCGGGACTGACAATCGAGGTGCCATGCCGGCCGATCCTGTCACAATCGATAGGGGGGAAACCGACGTGCAATCTGCACGCTTAGTTTTGGTTTATGGGGGACGCGGCGTCATGGCTCAGCGTCGCGGCTATGTCCTGATCGCGCTCGCGGGCATTCTCGGTCTGTCCATCCTCGGCGCACCGCTTCCCGCCGGTGCGGCTCCCGCCAAGTCCACGATCGCGCGGCCCACGCACCTACGTCCGGTGCAGAGCAAAGCGGATTGCGTCGCGGTGCTTAGCCTGCTCGCGGCGATCTGTGATAGCGCCGTGAAGCAAGGCGATCTTCAACTAATCTGGGACGAATCGGACAAAGCCGTGACCGGGTACAAGGTGTTTCGGGTTGACGGCGGCGGCCATCAACTCTTGGGGACGGTCACAAAGCGTTACTTCCTGGTGAAGAAGCCGTCCGAGGGCTACGCCAACCTGTGCTTCGCCGTCCAGGCGTTGGCCGGGAAGCAGACCTCCGCTGATAGTCCGCGCTACTGCTATGCGCCCGGCGCGACGGCGACGACGCGTTCGTTCAAAGCCAGCTTCACCCAGACACAAGTCGCGTGGAGCGCGTCCAAGGTCGACTGTGGGTCGGGTCCCTTTCCCGCCTCCGCGTTTTTCCAAGCCGCCGACAAGGAAGGTGCCTTTACGGCGTTCTTCCCACCTCTGAGGAACGAACGGCCGACGTCAGGGTCGATCGGCGTGCTCGGTGTGTACGCCGGGGCCGAGGCGGCGTTGTTGAGCCTCCAACAACATGCCGATATCTTTGGCTACAAGCAGTTCTGCAGCGGGAACTATAAGGGCACTAACCCATCCGTACAGGTCAACGCGCTCGCCGGCATGGCGTTCGATCTCGGGGAGCTCGCCAGGCACAAGTTCTATTCGGCCGCTTTGACGCTCGAGTCAGTACAGACCCTGGTCTATACTTCGGGGAAATTCACGCTCCAGGGCGGCGGTTGGTGCGCGGTTCATGTCGGCGCCGCGACCCGGGAGTGGCGGCTCTCCCCACTTGGGAATATGACCTACAGCAAGCGCGGGCTGGTGACGCTCTCGTCTCATCCGCAGCCCGGCATTGACGTCAGCCCGATTGTGTCGGTCTGGGCGTCCCAAAGATACGCCGCCGCCTACGGATTCATTGTGGCGGGCCTGCTCCAGCCTGGCCCCAATCCCCCGACGAGCGAAGCGTGCCTCACGAAGTACGCGAGCCCGTCGCTGAAGGTCGTGTACTTTTAAGCGCCGCGCTCCGTTCAACCGCGCGCTGCGCGTCGACGCCTGGAGTCCAGTTGGGAGGGGTATCTTCATGATTCGTGCGGCTCTGCTCGTCGTGATGCTGAGCGTGATCGTGAGCACGGGGGTCGCCGCCGGGGCCGCCGGCTCGGCCTTCAAGGGTGATCCGCTGGTCGTGGCCGAGGTTAAGGCAGTCTACAAGAAGATGGCGTCGATGCACACGTGGCGCGCGCACACCAGACATTTCCGCGCCGGGGGGCTGGTGGATACCACCATGGTCGAGTTCGTCGCGCCAGACCGGTTTCACATTACGATGACGCGAAGCGGCCGGACGACAGAGATATTCAAGGTTGGTAAGGACTTGTGGACGATGTCCGGCGGCGCCTGCCGGAAGGCGCCGGGTTCGATCCCCACTCCGGATCCGCGCGATTGGCAAGGGCCCGGGACCGATGTCACCATCACGGTGACCCGAGGCGACCGTGCGACGGTCGACGGCACGCCCACACAGACCTATTTGCTCGACTATGAGGTCACCTACAAGGCCGCATCGGGAACGTCGAAAGAGAAGCTGTACGTCGCGACCGGCACCGGGCTGCCGCGCCGGGCCGAGCGCACAAGCAGCGCAGGCAGTCCGTCTACAAGCGGCGCAAGCACGTCCACGACCGACTACTACGATTACAACGCGCCGATTACGATCAACAGCCCGCCGTGCTAGACGCCCGATGTGCGGTCTGAGGAACCCAATCGAATTTCGGCGTGACGGAAGGGCCATGCGCCAATTACCGCGTCGGCGTATCGCTTCGCTGTTGGCTTGCGCCTTGCTGCTATCTCCGAACACGACACTGACCGCTGCCCAGCAATCGCCGCCGTCACCGACCGGCTCTTTACCGAGCGGACTGGTTGTCGTTGTCGAGAACCAGGCCGGCCGAGCCTTGGCTCTGCACGCGTTGAGCAATCCGTTTATCAGCGGCGTCGCGTTGCAGATCCATTGGGGCGACATCGAGCCCGTCGAAGGAAAACCGGACTGGTCGAAGCTGGATCAACTGTTCGCCGCTGCGGAGTCTTCTCACAAATGGGTGCAACTCCTGATCTTCCCGGGCTTCTTTTCTCCCTCATGGGCCCTGAAAGATGCCAAGACCGAACGGTTCGCGATCCAATACGGGCCCGGCAAGGGCACGGTCGAGAGGCTCCCGATGCCATGGGACGACGTCTACCTCACCCATTGGTTCGCCTTCCTGAAACAACTCAGCGCCCGGTACGGTAAGTCCCAGGTCTTTCGAGTGATCGCGGCCGCCGGACCGACATCGGTGTCCGCGGAGTCCACGTTGCCGGAGAGACCGGAAGATATTCGGAAGTGGCTCGGTGCCTCGTACACGCCGCGCAGATATACTGACGCGTGGCAGCGGGTGTTCCAAGTCGTTGCCGCCGACTTTCCCAATCAATACGTCTCGCTCTCGACGGGCACCGGTCTCAATATCAACGACCGGGGGAAGCGCGATGCGCGTGAGCCGCTGCGCACCAAGCAGACCATCGTCGACGAGGGGATTCGTCTCTTGGGAACGCGATTTGCGCTTCAGAACAGCAACCTCGACGGGAATGCGGGTCCGGTCCGGGCCGGCACCGATTTTGTGATCCGGTACAATGGGCAGATCGTCACCGGCTTTCAACTGCGCACCTCGTGCGTCCGCAACAGCGGAGATATGG
Source organism: bacterium (assembly GCA_035945995.1). Taxonomy (NCBI): domain Bacteria; species bacterium. Next base: position 21,538 of record DASYZR010000111.1, on the reverse strand, counting down.
GCGCGGCGGGCAACCCCCCGCTCGCATTGAGACGGGCGCTCGACAAAGGATTGAAGCCGAACGACGCGGGGCGCCGCGTCACGTATCTGGAAATCTACGAACCTGATGTGGTTGCGAACGAAATGCAGCCCGTGCTTCGGGACGGAGCGTCCCTGTTCAAGTGAATTTGGCGGACGTTGGCGGATAACCACGGAAGGTGAGGGACACCGGTCGGAACTACTTTGCACGCAGGGGGTCGCCGGTTCGAATCCGGTCGTCTCCACCAATGCAAAGAATTCGAACCGGTGTACTCACTGCCGTCCTCAGACGGCATTTCCAGGAGCGCCAAGGCGTTGAGGGACGTTCGGGCGACGTAGTAGGGTCGCCCGATGGGTTTGAAAGATCTTGTCACGATTTCGCCGCAGGCCATCGAGTTCTTCCTTGAGCGCCTCGACCTTGCGTTCTGTTTCCAGCAGTGCCTGCGCGAGCGTGCCGCTCCCGCGGCCCTCGCCGATGAAGTCGACGAAATTCGCCAGTCGCCGTTCCTCGGCGGTCAGTTCCGTCTCCTTGAGCCGAATGGATTCGGGGATATGCGCGTAGAGCTTGCCGACCTCCGTCTCGACGCGCTGGAGGACGTACTCGATGTGCTCAGCGGACGAGAGCTGCGTCCGCGCGGCGTCGGGGATGATCCGCGGAGTGTAGCAACGGGTGCCCATCGAGCAGGATTAAACGTCGGGAGGGCCGAACGGCCCCACGGCAATCCGACGCCGCCGATTGTTCATTCGCAATCTACCTCGGACCTGTCCCAAGCGTTCGGAGTCACAATCAGATCGCCGCCACGATGCGCTCTATCGGATGAGGGGGCGGGGAAGAGGCGATTCGGAACGCTACCGCGCGTGCGGCTTTCGGACGCGATGATCCGCAGCCCGTAGATGGTCGCCTGGGCGGCAGGGAGCGAATGGCGAACCCGGCCGGAAATGACGTGCCGGGTTTTTTCCCTTTGTGAGCGCAAAACAAGGCGCAAGCCCTTTCAATCGTGTGGAAATTCAATGGCAGGAAAGGACGGTGATGACGTGACCGGATTTGGAACACTGTTACTTCTTGTGGGACCGTTTGCGGTCTGGCGGCGCCGTTCTGCGACAATACCTGCAACGCCTTTGAGTGCATCACGCCAACCATCACTGGCCGATGAGGGGGGCGCACCGACGTCGCCCTCCGGGGGCGCGCAGCACGGACTGTCTAGACTCTCACCTGAAGATCGCGAGCGTCTCAGCGCTGAGGGTGCTTCGGCTGACGAAGTCGGTTGGATCGATGCCTGGCTCGAGGGGAGGCCGGAGCGTACACTTGAGGACCTAACGCAGCAAGAGGACCGGTTAGTGTCTGTGTTGCGATCGTACCGCGATCTTATGGAGGAGATCACCAAATCGAAGACGCCCGGCTCCGAACCTGAGGAGCGACTCAAGGAGGCTCGCAAGACCGCGATCGCCACGTTGGTGCAGATTGACCGAGAAGTGCTAGCGCATGGCTTCAAGGATATTTCGGCAGACGAGAAGATGAAATTGAACTACAAGAACGTCTTGCTCGGTCTCATTAACGAGGCGCTGCAGCACGGATCGGGTGGCACGGAGTGATTCTGACACAGGGCTGAGCGACCCCAGCCTCAGCAGCAGGCGAGACGGGAGGGGTCGACCCCCGACACCGCCTGAGGGACGCTCATACGCCCGGCGGGGCTCCGCCGGTGCCTCTCAAGCGAAGGGCCGAAGGAAGGATGAGCCCAGGTGGGCCGGATGCCAGTAGAAGCGGTGGGCGAGGAGGGCGGTAATACGAAAGTTCCCAGTTCAATCGTGGTCGACTCAGACCCGCGCCCGTGGTTGGAACATTAGGAGGCACCGCGCTTGAGCCGCCACGGAGCGCCGAAGGAGACAACGGTATATGCCTGGGACGAATGAACTTCATTGGTCAGACGATCAGGCCGCCCGGATTGTAAGGGAAACGTACGGGGCCGTAGTCCCGGCGGACGCCGGCGTGGCGCAGAGCCTCTACACGCCGGACGAACTGGCACCGCTCCCCACGTCCGCGGCGGAGATGGCGCTCGGTCTCGGAAACCCCGTCCGCTACGCGGGTCTGCGGCCCGGAGACACCATCCTGGATCTCGGGAGCGGCGGCGGCATCGACACGCTGCTTGCGGCGCTCCAGGTCGGCCCTTCCGGGAAAGCGATCGGTCTCGACATGACGCCGGTGATGGTTGAGAAAGCACGGGCGCACGCGAGGGCGATGGGAGCCTCGAACGTCGAGTTCATCGAAGGGCGCATGGAGGACATCCCGCTGCCCGCTGGTGCCGTAGACGCGGTGATCAGCAACGGCGTCATCAATCTCGTCACATCGAAGGGGAAACTCTTTCGCGAGATCTTCCGCGTGCTTCGGCCGGGTGGCCGGTTGGTGTTCTCCGATTCCGTGATCGATGGTGCGCTGCCCAAGGAAGTGTTGGAGAACGAGGCCGCCTACGCAGGTTGACTGGCCGGTGCGCTTGCGGAGCAAGTGCTTCTGGAGCACGGGCGTAAGGCAGGGTTCACGAACGTAACGACCATCGGCGACCGTGTCCCGATGACCAAAGAGCGGCTGCGGCTATACCCGTTGTTCTCCGGGGAGTTTCTGACGTGGCTCTTTCAGCGCATCGACCCGTCGTGCAACCCGATCTACACCGCGCATTTCCAGATGGAGAAGCCGGAGAAAGTCTGAGCGTCTTAATCGTCGCCGAAGTTCGGGAGACATGTTCCGGCGCACGTCCCTTTCCGGCCGCGACGAATCCCGCCACGGCGCGGTCGAAAGCCGTGCAACAGCCAGTCGCGAGAGGCCGCGTGTTCCGTCCGCGCATTGGTGTCATCCTTTGGATTGGCCTGCCCGCGTGAGGTTAAGATTCAGTCGTGGATCGTGAACAGCATGGTTCCGCTACAGGCGCCCACGTCGTGGGTACCGCCGGTCATTTCCTCGTGAAACGTCCACGTCGTGTTGGCGGAATTCAAGAGGGCCCCGAAGCACCCCGTACCATGAACGAGCCGTCCGCGTTCCGGCTCTTGATGTCCACTTGTTGGATGGACACGTACGACAGACCCTCGTATGGACGCCACATCCACGTATATTGGTGCGTCCCCGGCCGTTAAGTTCAGGTCGTTGTCGCCGAAGAAGTGAAACCTCTGCCTTACGTCCGGGCTCGGGCACTGCGACATGCTGTCCGCGTGAGCAAGCATAAACCGGTTTTGGGGGTCGATACCGACGTCGGGGCCGTTGTCACTCGTCCATGTCGTCGCCTTGCCTTTCGTTTCCGCATAGTAGTAGCGGTGACTATCATACGAGTTGTTAGGGAAGACCGTGGCGCAGCCTCCCGGGTTGAGATTCCACCAGCCCTGTGATACGAAGAAGTCGTTGTCGCCGGAGTAGTATGCGATCGCAAGACTCACCGTGTTGCTGGTCCGATTGCACACTTGGAAACCACCGCGCGCCGAAACCGGACTTGGTCCGACGGCGGCGCCCCGATCGAGCCGTGGCTAGTGGCGTTTGGCATGCTGAGTCTCTGGCCACGAGCAGATGACCGCTCGCCGCGGGGTTCGACGTCGTACACCCCACCCGCTACGGGCGCCCGACGCCTCGATGATGGACGAACTGCTCGATCAGCGCACGGTGATCGTCACGAAGGTCGACCGGCCAGGCGCCCGGCGGCGCGAAGCGCACTGCGGAGACCTCGACGCTGGCGCGAAACGTGCCGCCTGCGAGGCGGGCTGAGTAGACGATGGTGAGGTGGCGCGGGCTTTCCCGCTGCACGGCGAGCGGGGCGAGCACCTCGACGGTCAGGCCGGTTTCTTCGAGAATCTCCCGGACGATCGTGTTACTCGGGTCCTCCCCGCGCTGCACCCAGCCGCCGGGCAGCGCCCACGGGGCATCCCGCCGGTAGGTGTGGCGGGCGAGGAGGACGCCGCCCTCGCCGTTCTCGATGATGGCGACGGCGCCGACGATGAAGTGCGCATTCAGGCACCACGTGAGCGCGCCCCGCGTCCAGCCGGGCAGCCAGCGCCAGACCCGGACGCCGAGCCGCTTCAGCATTGCCGTACCGGCCGGCTCGCGCGATCAGCCATGGTTTCCTGCCGGACCCAGTGAAGGTGGGTGATCTTCATGCGATCCGCACCATCTTCCCATGGGCTGTTCACCAGTTCTTCCGATTCTCCGCTTAGTGTGTGAAGTGAGGGCGTGTCCAATTTGCCGCCTAGAAGAAGCGGGGGGTCAGAATGATGCGTCAATTGACCGCCGCAGTCGCCGTGCTCCTGCTTGCCTGTCTCGGATTTGCCGGCACGGGAAGCGCCCAGGTGCCGCAGGCTGTGCAAATTTCGGGCACCATTCAGACGGTGAATTGCGACACTGGACAAGTCACCATGGCAACCGGCGCCGGGAACGAGACGTTCCAGGCGACGACCCAGACCGCGGCGTACGTCAACGGAGCCGCCGTCCCATTGTGCTCGCTTCAGTCGTACGCTGGTGACCAAGCGGCGGCAGCCGTGATTCCGACCAACAACGAACTCGTCTTGAGTCAGGTCAACGTGACCGCGGCGCAGACCGTGCCATCGTCCTCCTCCTCCATTCTCTCGTCCCCCATTGCCGTCGGCCTCGGGGCACTGCTGCTCGGCGGCATCATCGGCTACATCGTGGGCCACAACAACCCACCGGCTCAGGCACCGGCGTATGACCCGGCCTACAACACTCCGGTGCAGACGCCCGTGTCGTACCCGTATGGCTCCGGCGCTCCAGTCTACTATCCGTACGGCTACACACCGGCCTATTTGCCGTCCAATTATCCGTACAACCGCCCATACTACTATCAGGGGCACAATTACTACCGTTGCACGGACGGCGGGTGGAGCCGGGATCGGTCGTGCAGCAGTGCCAGGGACAAATAGACGTCCGCCCACGGGAACTGCCTACTCCGCAAAGACTTCCGGCAGTAACGGCGAGAAGCACGGCGAGCACCGGTGCCGGTCGACATCGCCACGCTTGGCGCGGAAGCGCTCCGGTTGGCCGACCGTGGCGCCCGGGAACTGTTCGGCCGATCGCTCGACACCCTGCTCTCGGACCTGGCGTCGGCCGGGGAGTCGCTTGACCCGTTCGAGTTTGACGGGCTCGTGATCGCGGGCGGGGCGACCGGATGCGCACGCCAAGAACTACTCGTTGCTGATCGGCGCAGACGCCCGCGTTCGTCTTGCGCCTCTGTACGATATAACGAGCGTGCTGCCCTACCCGGATCACGACATTCAGAGGGTTACGCTTTCGATGAAACTGGGCGGCGAATACCGTCTCCGGAATATCCGACTCCATCATCGGCGGAAAATGGCGGAAGAGTTGCGCCTCGATCCTGACGTCTTGGTCCGGCGGGTGAATGACTTCGCGAGCCGGCTAGCCGACCATGCTTCAGCCATCGGTCACCGCTTGCTCGAGGAGGGTCTTGGCAATCCGATCATTGCCCGCCTGGCCGACGCCGTGGCGCCCGCGCCACCGCTTGTCAGAAAATCCTTCGGGCGGCGTGAACCGTCCACCGTAGCCTGACTGTAGGCAATCGGGCGACCACCGTGGAATCCAGCGGTGCAAACGAGTGTTCTAATAAACTGTGGACAGTGTGGATAAGACCGGGTCGGCCGCACGAACAAGGTTGCCGTGGCGTAGTGGTGTAGAGGGTAGGCCGGCCGCCTCGTTGGTTCCCGGGCGGCCGGCCGCGTTCCCTACTGCTGTCCGTCGTTCCCGATTGCCTGGCGGATCTGCTGCATCGGCCCCAGGGCAGGCTGCCCGGGCCCGGCCATTGCGCCCGCGTCATATTGTGCGGGCATCAGACGGACCGGCGCGTCCCCGATGGGCTGAACGTCGTGGAGATCGTCTCCCGCGAACGCCGTGGATCCGCACAGGCCCAACGCCGCGGCCAGGGTGAAGCCCGCAAAAATCTTCCGCATTGTCTCTCCCTCCTCTCTCCGAGTCTCTTCACCCTCAGATACACCCCGGCGCGTGCATGGATGCCGGGTCGCTCGTCCTGTTACGATGTCGCGACAATAGCGGTGTCGGATCGATTACATCCGACGCGCGCGCGCCGGTGTAGTATGCAGTAGCAGGCGTCGGAGGCGATTCGAGTGACCCTTCCGAGTACCGGGATTTGCGAGTTTGTGCGCACCGGCCGCGCGTTCATGCGCGCTCCGCTGGCGGTCGGAAACTGATGCGCCCGCGGCAGTATCCGCGGTGGAGGTGGCACCGGGAGACCCGCGGGATTCCCGTGAATCCCGGCGGACGCGAGAGCAGCGACGAAGAGCTAATGCAGCAGCTGGCTGCCGGCCGGCAGGAGGCCCTCGGGCCTCTCTACACCCGGTACGCGGCGCGGATTTTCTCGCTCGCCGCCCAGACGCTGGACCGGACGACCGCCGAAGAGATCGTGCAGGAAGTGTTCCTCGCGATCTGGCGGAAGGCCGGCACATTCGCGCCGGAGCGGGGCACCTTTCGCGCGTGGGCATTTCAGATCGCCCATTACCGGATCCTGAACGAGCTGCGACGTCGGAGCCGTCAGCCGCAGCTGGAGGACGATCCCGACGGCCTGCGCGTCGCCGAGGCGGCCGATCCGATGCCCGGTCCCGACGAAGTCGTTGATCTCGAGGCGCGGCGGGCGGAAGTCCGGGAGGCGCTGAACGCGCTGCCGCAGGGGCAGCGCCGGGTGCTGGAGATGGCCTTCCTGGAGGGACTGACGCACGATCAGGTGGCGGCGACCCTCCAGCTGCCGCTCGGCACCGCCAAGACTCGCATCCGCGCGGGTCTGCAGAAGCTCCGCGTCGGGCTCGCGCCCGCGCTCGGCGTGCTGGTCCTCGTAGCCGCAGGCCTTGGGGCCGTGCTGGGGATTCGCAACGAGCAGGCGGCGCGCGGGCTCGACGCGCGGGCCCTGGCGCTGCTGACTTCGAGTGAGACGGTCGCCGTCCGCCTCCGCGCGACTGCGGGGGTTCCACCGGAGACACATGCCGTGTACCGCGGACACACAGGCGCGGCCATCGCCGTGCTGACGCTGGAGAAGTTCCCGGCGGCGCCCGCGGGCGAGACCTATCAGGCCTGGGCGCGACACGGCAGGACCTGGACGTCGTTGGGAACGGTGCGTCCAGACGCCCGCGGCGACGCGCGGCTGATCGTCGAGGGGACCGGGGTGGCGGTGATGCCGGATGCGATCGAGGTCACGCGTGAGCCGGCACGCGGGAGCCCGAACCCGCGCGGGCCGGTGATCGTGAGCGGTCAACCGGGGTCGCCGAGCAACCCGTACCCGTAGCGAAAACGAGGACCGCAACAAAGGGGACGGCCGCACGCCGGTCGTCCCCCTTCTCATTGAACCCAACGCCGGCCAGGGGGGGCGGGCCGATCCGTGAACGCCAATCCGGGCGCCCCGTTCCGGTGTATTCACGTCTGAGCGAACAATCACGGGCGGCCGCGGCCGAAACGACTCCGTCGGCGCGCCGGCACACCGTGGAAAAGGACGGCGCACAATGGCAGGCAGGGCGAGATTCCGAGGCGCGCCAATGGCGCGCGGTGCCGCGACCCTGATGGCTGCACTGCTGCTCGTGATCGGCGTCGCCTGGACCGGCGTGTCTCCTCGGGCGGCGGCATCGGCGAACCCGGTGGGCACCGGCGTCCGGATTCAGGTGAAGAACTTCGCGTTCGAGCCGGCGGCGATCACGATCAAGGTTGGACAGAAGCTGACGTGGACCAACGACGATGTCGTGCCGCATACCGCGACGGCGGACCACAACGTGTGGGACTCGGGGCAGGTGGCGCCCGGTCACAGCTTTACGGTCACGGTGATCAGGCCGGGCATGTACGAGTATACGTGCCTGAATCATCCGTTTATGCACGCGAAGGTGATAGCCGTCAAGTAGCGGGTCGCCGATCCGGGTAGGCGCGCGTCCCGCCCAGCCTACCATGAAAGAAAGCAACGCGACGCCGATGCCGAAGTATCCGCCATCGGGTGAGAGATGGTGCGTGCCTGGTTGCGGAAAAGTCGAATCAACGCCGGAAGGACTGCGGTGTGCGCCGTCCTCCTCACGCTCGCGGCCGCCTTGCCCGGTGGCGCAGAGACCCCTTCGGTCGATGAGTTGATGCGGCTCGCCCTCGCGCCGAAGCCCTCGGATGCCTACACGATGAAGGCAGATTTCGCGGTGCTGCTCGCGGTCCGGTATGCCGGCGGCGGCCGGCTCACGGCGACCGCCCGGGGGGCGCTTACGGAGTGGCACAGGCCGGGTGAGCCGCTCCACCGGATGCTCGCCATTCGCGAGATGCGCCTGCCGCTCGTGCTGCGGCCGTTCACGCGGGTGGTTCAGCGGGTCATCAAAGAGCGGATCGAGACTCAACCGGACGACCTGCCCGACTTTCACGCCCACGACTTCTTCATGCTCGACGACGCGCCTGAGGACGGGTACGCGATCGGCGGCGTGCGGCGGGACATCGTCACGCAGACGATGGCGACCTACCGGTCACCGCTATCGGGGCGCACCGAAGACACCGGCGCGCGGCGGGCGGTCGCAAAGTGGCTGTACACATCACCGATGATGAAGTCGCGGATCGTTCGGCCCGGTCCGCCGTATGCGCTGGAGGCGGTCGTGGACGCGCGGGGCCTTCTCCAGGCGTTCACCGTTTTCTACAATTGGGGCACGCTCCACACGCGGATCGCGTACGCGTTCATCAACGGCGCACCGGTGTGGGACCGCCTCCAAAGTGACGTCGCGGGTGATCTCCCTACGCTTGGGCACGTCGCCGGCGAGGTCACGATCTCCCTGTCCAACGAGTGCCTCGACTGTACGGCGATCGGCGCCGGACCGGCCGGGGCCAGGAATCCCCCGTCTAAAAACCTTATTGCGAAGGGCATATACGTATCATGCCGGGAGACTCTCGCGAATTTGCCATGGCCGGGCCGAAAGCCTCTACCACAACGACGCTCGCGGATCGTCGCGAAGTCACACTGACCGGGAAAAAACGGCGCGCGGAGTTCGGACGTTCGCTCGAGGCGCTGCGGGACTTGGGGCTGCCGAAACAGGTCCTGGACCAGGCGGTCGAGGTCCTGCGCAAGCATGGGCCGCGTCTCAGCCGCGAGTTGGTGCAGATGGGCGTCTTGAGCGAGCGCCAGTTCGCGCGGGCGCTCGCGCAGCGGTGGGGACTGGTTTTCACCGAACTGGCCGAGGACGGCGTCGACGCCGAGGCGGCGCGGCTCGTCCCCGGGAATCTGGCCCAACGCCACAACGTGGTCGCGGTCGCCCGCAAGCAGGACCGGCTCGTCGTGGCGATGCCCGATCCGTCGAACGTGGTGGCGATCGACGACATCCGCCTGCTCACCGGCCTGGACGTCGAGATCGTCATCGCCAGCCCGGAGGACATCACGCGGGCCCAAAGCCGGTTCTACGGGATCGCGGCCGACGTAGAGCAGTTTCTCAAGACGTCCACGCCGGGGTCGGACGCCGAAGTTCCGGAGACCTCCGCGCGGGACGAGGAGATCACCGTGGAGCGTCTCCGCTCGATGGTCGAGGAGGCGCCGATTGTCCGCGTCGTCAATCAGGTGATCCAGCAGGCCATCCAGGCCGGGGCAAGTGACATCCACCTGGAGCCGCACCGGCAGGACGTGAAGGTCCGGTTCCGCGTCGACGGGCTGCTTCGGGAGGTCATGGCGCCGCCGAAGCAGCTTCAGGCCGCTCTCATCTCGCGCGTGAAGATCCTCGCCAACATGGACATCGCGGAGCGCCGCCTGCCCCAGGACGGGCACATCCACACGCGGCTCAACGGCAGGGAATACGATCTCCGCGTCAGCAGCCTGCCGACGGTGCTGGGGGAGAACATCGTCATTCGTGTGCTCGATCAAACGAGCGCGAGCGTGTCGCTCAACCTGCTCGGTCTCCCCGGCTCGCTCCTGGCCGCGTGGGAGACCCTGATCACGAAGCCGTACGGCATGATCATCGTCACCGGGCCGACCGGCAGCGGCAAGACGACGACACTGTACGCCTCGCTGGCGCGGATCAACACGCCGGAGCGCAACATCGTGAGCATCGAGGACCCGGTCGAGTACCAGATGGCCGGCGTCAAACAGGTGCAGGTGAACACGCGGGCCGGGCTGACGTTCGCGAGCGGCCTCCGCAGCATTCTGCGGCAAGACCCGGATATCGTGCTGATCGGCGAGATCCGCGACCGCGAGACCGCGCAGATCGCCGTCCAGGCGTCGATGACGGGACACCTGGTGCTCACCACGGTGCACACCAACGACGCGGCGGGCGCCACGACGCGCCTGGCGGACATGGGCGTGGAGCCGTTTCTTGTCACGGCCTCGCTGATCGGCGTGTTGGCCCAGCGGCTGGTGCGCGTGATCTGCCCGCACTGCAAGGAGGCGTATACCCCGCCGACGGAGGCGTTGCGCCGGCTGGGGCTGGACCCGGCGCAGCACACGAGGTTGAGCTTGCACCGCGCCCGCGGGTGCGATCACTGCCACGGGACCGGCTATCGGGGACGAATCGGAGTATTCGAGTTGCTGGTGATGAACGACCGCCTCCGCGCGGCGGTGCTCGGCGGGGCCTCCGCGGATCAGATCCGGGAGGCCGCGCAGGAGAAGGGGATGCGGCTTATGTGGCAGGACGGCGTGCAGAAAGTGCTCGAGGGTGTCACGACCGTGGAGGAACTCCTGCGGGTTGTCTTCGTGTCCGAGGAAGACAGCGCAAACCTGAGTCACTGAAGCGCAGTCCTCGGGGCAGCGGCCGATGGCCCCGGAGGCCGCTGTAACCTCCCCGGCGCCGCGGGAAAAATTACAGTGAAGTTTCGTTTTCTTCCACAGTCTTTAGGCGGCAAGGGTCCGGCGGGCACGGCGATGTGCCAGCACCCCGAATCGTCAGGTTTTTCTCGCGACAAAACTTACGCGCGCGGAACGATGGCAACACTCTTTTGCCGGATCGGGGCGGGCACTACCCTTAGGAGGACATCACGACCGGGGGGTAACTGCCGTGCCACGCCGGAAAACGAACGAGCAGGCGCTCCGCGAGATCCATGACCTCATTACGGGAACGCTGGATCTTCGCATGGACCTCACGATGGTCCTGGGCGCGGCGCTGCAGCGGTTTGGGGTGGACTCGGCCTGCGTGCTCCTGTTCGATCGGTACGCCACGATGCCGGCGTTCGGCACCGAGTTCGGGCTTCACACTTTCGTGCTCGATTCCGCGGGCGGCGGGGAGGGTGCCGTGGCCCTGGCGCGGGATCCTTTCGTCGTGACTCACCCGCCGCAGGATCGGCGCGATGGATTCAAGTCCAAGTACTCGTGGCCGTTGATCGACGACGGGCGCCTGCTCGGCGCCCTTCATGTGTTCTGCCGCCGTTCGACGAAGCCCGATCAGAAGTGGCGAAAATCCCTCGGTCAATTGGCCGCGCAACTGGCCGTGTCGATCGGCCAGGCCCGCCGCGCCGAAGAGACATTCGCGCCGGGGCGCCCCAGCGACAACTGAGACGGATCGGTCTTAGGCGGGCGTCCGCGACAACAGCGTGCCCGGATCCGGCCGGGCGAATTGCAGCATCGTCCCGGTCAGCCGCGCAAAGGCCTCGCGTTTCACATCCTCGAGCAGCCGGTCCAAGCCCTCGTCCAGGCGCGACGCATCCAGCACGACACACGGTGGATTCCCGTTGCCGCCGGCGGCGGGAGCCGCCGGTTGCGTCGTCACGATCGCGCTGCGGGTCGGGACCCCGGGCGCGACATGCGCAAACTCCGCCGACGCCTGCAGCAGCATCCGCACGTCGTCGTCGGCCGCGGCGCCGTCTTTCAGGCGAAACAGCAACACCGCGTCCTTGTAACAGGCCGCCCCGTCGAGACGGCCGTCCGCGGCCCCGTCGAGAAGCACCGCCTCGCAGTGCCGCTTCCGGAGTGACGATTCCAGCGCGTCGCGCATCCAACGGGTGCTCCTGATGAACTCCTCGCCGGGCGTGCTGAGGCTGTAGACGACGTCCTGGCTCTCGTCGCCGAGGGGCCGCCGGCAGTGCGGACAGCGGATCGCTAACTGCATCGCCGCCTGCACCTCCGCGGCATCTTTGCCGATGCCGACGACCTGGCCGCTCTCGCGGCACATGAGGACGAAGCTGCGCTCGACCAGCCCCTCGGCCACCAGGCCGTCGAGGACGGCGGGATCGACGTGAGTCCCGTTGCCGCTCTTGTCGAGGCGTGAGCGCACGACGGCCGGCCGGCCGAGCAGCGGCTGCGCACCCTGGAGCGTGAACAGCGCCTGCGCCGAGGCAAGCGGCCGCGGCGTAGAGAGCGACGGCGTCCCCGGTGCGTCCGGATGCGTCAGGCCGAGGGCCTGCGCCCACTCGGGCCGGAACCGCGACGCGCGGGCGCGTCCGTTGTCCGCGGTGAGGTGCCCGGCCAGCTCATTGTCGCCGTTTCCCTTGCTGTCGAGCGCGAGTTTCGCGGCCGTGCGGCTGCGGTGCGCCTCGTCCAGCGAGCGTCCGACCGCGACCACGGCAACGGTCGCGCTGCCGGGGGCGCCGATCGCGGGCCGCTCGCAGACCAGGATCCGTACGGCCGGGGTGGCCGGAGGGATGAGCACGTCGACGGTCGCGGCGTGCGCGGGCGGGTCGGCGGGCTCCGCGCCCGCCCCGCCGGGCAGATAGCGCCGCACCAGGTCGACCGCCTCCCGGTGCAGGCTCTGGTATCCTTGTTCGGCCAGCAGCGAGGCGATCCGCCGGCCCACCCCGGCGCCTTCGGAGGAGAACTTGTACTCGAAATGCTCAAACTCCATGGTTCCCCTCCCCTGATCCTCCTTGGACTTACCGACGTCTGTCATGCCCACTTCGCGTCGCAAAGAGACACGGTTGGCGCGGCGGAGGGGCGCGCCGGCGCGCCCGAGAACCCCGTACCAGACGCACCAGGACTTACCAGGAGAACGAATGGCCGATTCGCACGATGCGCCGGCGTCCGGCGCCGCCGCCCCCATGACGAGGCCGACCGCCGGACGCGCGGCGGCCGATCCCCGCTCGCTCCTGCGGCTCAACAACACCCTGCAGGTGCTCACGAACGGAGCCTGGTACGTCGCCACGCCGTTCATTCCGCTCTACCTCGTGTCGCAGGGGGCGTCCGCGGGCGTCGTGGGCGTCGTGGTCGGGCTCTCGGGCATCGCGCCGTTCGCGATCTCGATTCACGCGGGCGCGCTCGTCGACCAGCGGGGATCCCCCGTCGTTTATCTCGCGTCGGTCGTGTTGTTCGGCCTCGGCGGCGCGATCCTGACGGCGCTGCACGGGGTGCCCGCGATCGGCGTGGCGTACACTTTGATGGCGGTGGCCAACATCGGCTTTGCCGTGGCCGCGCAGGCGATCGTCGCAGGGGCGAGCACGGATGCCACGCGGATTCGAAATTACGGCTACTACTCGCTCTGGAACTCCGCCGGCGCGGTCGCCGGCCCGATCATCGGCGGGTTCATCGCCGGCCGCTTCGGGTACGCGGCGGCGTTCTCGGCAGTGTGGATCTTGATGCTGCCGTCGCTCGCCGTCGCCTCGTCACTTCGGCACGTGCCGCGGTCGCCGCGGCGCGCGGTCTCCCTGCGCACCGCGTACACGCTGGCCGGCACCATTCTTCGACAACGCGGCGTGGGCGCGATTCTCTTCATCTCCGCGATGATGGTGTGCGCGCAGGCGCTGCAGCAGAGTTTCTATCCGCTGTACCTGGCCAAGGCCGGACTCCCGGCACCGATGATTGGTCTGCTCGTCGCCGCGGTCAGTTTGGCCTCGATGGTCGTTCGCACGCTGCTCGCCGGCGGCGTGGCCTGGCTCGGCACCGCGGGGTCGCTGGTGGGGGCGACGGTGCTGGTCGCCGGCGCGTTCGCCGTCACGCCGTTCCTCCACGCGTTCTGGCCGTTGGCGGCCGCGTCGGGACTCATGGGGGCAAGTCTGGGGTTCACCCAGCCGCTGACGATGAGCCTGCTCGTGGAATCCGTCGCCGCCGAGCTTTGGGGCGTCGCGCTGGGACTCCGGCAGAGCATGCAGCGCGTGGCCGCGATCGTGAGCCCGCTCGTGTTCGGGGCGGCGAGCGCCGCCCGGGGCGTGGAATCGGCCTTCTTTGTCGGCGCCGCGGCGATGCTGGGGGCCGCCGGGATCATGACGCGCTTCGCGGAACAGATCGGCCGCCGCGACGGAGGCCGGACGTAGAGGACTTGGGCGGCTCCGGCCGAACGTCCCCCTCGCCGGTGCGGCAGAGGAGCTTAGCGATGTCCAACGCGCTCGAGACCTACCTCCATCGAACGCCGGCGTCCGGGCGGCTCATCGAACAGGCCCGCCGTGTGATGCCCGGCGGCGACACCCGCACGTCGGCCTACTGGCCGCCGTACCCCCTGTTCATCGACCGGGGCGAGGGCTGCCGCATCCGGGACGTCGACGGCCACGTCTACGTCGATTTCGTCAACAACTACACCTCGCTCATCCTGGGCCACGCCCATCCCGCGGTGCTCGAAGCCGTGACGCGGGAGCTGGGGCGCGGCACGGCGTACGCGGCGCCGCTCGCCGCGCAGATCGAGCTGGCGGAAGTACTGGTGGATCGCGTGCCGTCGCTGGATGCCGTCCGCTTCTGCAACTCCGGCACCGAGGCGACGCTCTTTGCGCTTCGGGCGGCCCGGGCGTTCACCGGCCGCGAGCGGTTCATCAAAATCGAGGGCGGTTTCCACGGCACGCACGACGCGGTGGAAGTGAGCGTTTCGCCCGGTCTCGACGCCGCGGGTCCGGCGGACGACCCGCGGCCGGTGCCGGCGTCGGCAGGCCTCCCGAAGCGCGTCCTGGACGACGTGGTGGTCGTGCCGTTCAACGACCTCGCGGCGGTGGACCGCGCCTTCCGGCGCTGTCCCGGCGAGATCGCATCACTCATCGTCGAGCCCGCGCCCGGCGGCCTGGGTTACCTGCCGCCGGCGCCGGGGTACCTCGCCGGCCTCCGGGAGACCGTGCACCGGCACGGCGCCCTGCTGATCTTCGACGAGATTCAGACGCTGCGGCTCAGCCGCGGGGGGGCGCAGGAGCTCTTCGGGGTCACGCCCGACCTTACCACGATGGGCAAGATCATCGGCGGCGGGTTTCCGGTCGGCGCCTTCGGGGGCCGCCGCGACGTGATGGATCTGTTCGATCCGGGCCGGCCGGGGTTTCTCCATCACTCGGGCACGTTCAACGGCAACCGGGCGACGGTGGTGGCCGGCGCGGCGGTGCTGCGACTGCTCGATCAGCCGCAGATCGAGCGGCTGAACGCCCTCGGCGCCCGGCTGCGGGCCGGCTTGTCCGAGACGGCGCGGGCCTCGGGGATACGGGCGCAGGTCACCGGCGTTGGATCGTTTTCCAGCATCTTGTTCAGCGATCGCCCGGTGACGGATTACCGGTCACGAGCGGCGGTGCCCGCGGCCCTCCAGTCGCTGCTGCACCTGCACCTGTTGAACCGGGGCATCTACTCGATCTCGCGCGGCTCGTTCAGTCTCTGCGTGCCGATGACCGACGCCGAGATCGAAGCGTGCGCCGCCGCGGTGGGCGACGCGCTGCGGGAGATGCGGCCGGACGTCGAGCGCCACGCGCCGCATCTGCTTGCGTAGGCCGCCCCGCCGGACGCACGTGCATGCGGTGTCGGCGCACGAGGGCCGCGAATTCATCCCGCGTCATGGGCCGGGGGCGCCGGCCCTTCCGCACGCTGATGTCGCGGAACATCTCCTCGAGTCCCGGCGGCGAGATAATCCAGATGAGATGCAGGTCCGCGCCCCCGGTGTTCTCGACACCGTGCCAGACGCCGCGGCGGGCGAAGATGGTCGTCCCCGTCCGGACGGGCACTCGCCGGCCGTCGAAGACCGCCGTGCCGCGGCCGGCGTGCACGAAGAGGATCTCATCCTGATGCTCGTGCAGGTGCACCGGGATCGAGGCGCCCGGACCGAGGCGCTGACGCCCCATGGCGAGCCGGGGCGACCCCACGGTCTTGCGGTCCACCTTGATCGTCACGTTGCCGCTGCGGGACGGCGGACGCAGGCGCAGCGCCTCCCCATCCCCGGGACCGAGCACGAGCCACGGTGGCTTCATCGATGATCCTCCCGGCGCCTCCCGCGTGCGGGACGCGCCGGACGACGAGAGGGAGGCGCGCGCATGGCGGCACAGGCACCGTATCTGTTTGTGGTGATGATGGACGTCGCCCCGGATGTCGAAGCGGCGTTCAATGACGTCTACGACAGGGAGCATATTCCGGCCCTGCTCAAGGTGCCGGGCATCCTGAGCGCGGCGCGGTACCGTACGGACACCCCCGGGGTGCCGCGGTACGTGGCGCTCTACGAGATGGATCGGCCCGACGTCCCCGAGAGCGAGGCCTTCAAGCAGGCGGCCGACAGCGGCACGTGGCCGCACAAGATCCGGCCCCACACGTCCAACCGGAAGCACATCGTCTACGCGCGCGCCGGGGGTGCCGGCGGCGGACGGTAGCGGCGATCGGCGCGCGCGGCGGCGGCTATGGGGGGGAGGCGTGATGCCGAGGCCCGTGGTGGCGCTGGACATCGAGACGGTCGGCCAGGAATGGGAGACTCTCTCCCTGCCGGTACAGACCTATCTCAATGAACGGTCGAAGGGCGACGGCGATCCCGACGCCGCGCGGGAGCGCCTCGCGCTCCACGCCGCGACCGGCCGCATCGTCGCGATCGGCCTGTGGGATCCGGACGCCGGCCGGGGGCGGGTTCTCGTGGAGGGTGAGGCGTCGGACTGGACGGCGTTCAGCGAGGACACGCAGATCTTTCGCGGCTCCGAAGCCGCGATGGTACGCGAGTTCTGGGCCGTCATCGAGCGGGACTCCCCGCTCATCGTCACGTTCAACGGCCGGGCCTTCGACGGGCCGTATCTGCTGCTGCGATCCGCGATCCTCGGCGTGCCGCCGTCCCGCAACCTCATGGGGCCGCGGTACCGGTTGAACAATCACTGCGACCTGTACGACGTCCTCACGTTCTGGCACGCGAGCCGGATGAGGGGCGGCCTGGAGTTCTGGTCCTGCCAGTTCGGTCTCGCGTCGCCCAAGGACGGCGTTCGCGGCGCCGGCGTGGCCGCGCTGTACCGCGAAGGCCGGCGCGAGGAGATCGCGCGCTACTGTCTCGACGACGCGCGCGTGACGGCGCAGTTGTACGACCGCCTCAAACCGATGATCGCGCTGCTCGACTCGGGGACGACGCTGTAATCTAGCGGCGCATCACGCTCAGTTCCTCTTCCAGGCGACTGCCGCGCAATACATCCAGGCGAAGAACGCATCTGGACGTTCCGCCCCGGCATCCATCTCGGCCATCATTGAGTTCATCGTCCTTTGGTCCGCCCACCCTTCTGCCGTCGCCGTCTGGGCCCAGTCACGGAGCAGCGCCTTGAAAAGGGCGGCGTAGCATCGCGTCTGCTCCGGCGACCCCGCACTTTCCCCGAAGGCACTTGCCTCAGTTCGTGCGAAGCCGGCTTTCAGTAGGTGTCGACGGTGATCGCGCCCCGCGAAGGCGTCCTTCCCGTGATGCCGCCGGACCCGAGAGAGCAAAGCAAGCCACTCCTCCAGCACGGGTGTCATGGGGGTCAACAGAATCGATCCCGAATCACCCGCTCGCTGTTGGTTTTCAGCTCACATTATTGGATTCAACGATTCACATTCTCGCAAGCGATGTGCTCGGCAAGGTACTCGGCGTCTCGCCCGACCCCAAGCAAGCTGCTCGACGCTATGGTGTGCAGCCACCTAAGCCCGAGAAAATACACGCCCGGGTGGCGCGTCACACCCCTGCGATGGACGGGCCGGGCGGCACCGTCGAACACGGGCAGATGTATCCACCCGAAGTCGTCGCGGAATCCGGTCGACCACACGACGGAGGTGATTCCCGAGGTCCGGAGATCGAGCGCAGTGATCGGAGTCGGAACCGTGGCGCTCGGGGAGGTCGCATCCGGCTCGGGTGCATCGAGGCCCGTCTTCTTGATGTAGTCGTCCACTGCATGCAGGAGGCGATGGTACGACTCGTCGGCCCGGGCCAGGCTCTGCTCGAGGTCGGCGGCGAAGGTGAACTTCCCGTCTTGGACGTCTCGAAGATGACCGAGGAGCACCACGCCATCCGCGGCGAAGCGCCGGATGTCGATGTCGTGGCCGCCGCGGACGCCGGTGATGTTCCCAAGGCCTCCCAGCCTGTCTTCGGGAGGCACGTTTTCCACCATTTGATCGTACACTCCCATTTCCCATTGCCACCGGACGATGTCCCGCCCTCGGTATCGGCGAACCCGTCGCCGGTGGCTCCCCGCGGCGAGGTAGACGTGACGTCCTCCCTCACAAAGGTCCTCGGTGATCTGGGAGCCGGACGCGCCCGACCCCACGACCAGGACCGCACCGGGCGGGAGTTGCCTGGGGTTGCGGTAGCCGCTTGAGTGAAGCTGGAACACCCAGCCGGGCATGGCGGCCGCGAGCGGTGAGACCGCGGGCCTTTGATACGGACCGGTCGCGACGACGACACTGGCCGCTTCGATAATCGCATCGTTGCTCTCGACGAGGAGTCGGTCTGCTCCTGGCTTTTGTCGGAGCGCGGTCACCCGCACCCCGCACCGCACGGGGGCCCGAATGAACGCGGCGTAGTCCTCCACGAACTGCGCTACCTCGTCGCGTCCGACAAAGCCGTCCGGGTCATCGCCCTGGTAGGCGTAGCCGGGGAGTTGGAGCGTCCAGTTCGGGATCTGCAACGCGAAGGCATCCCAGCGCTCTGTCCGCCAGCGGTGGCCCGGCCACTTCTCCTCAAGGACCATGTGCTCTCGCCCAAGCCGAGAGAGGTGGTAGCTCATCGCGAGCCCGGCCTGGCCACCGCCGATGATCACCGTCTCCACCCGTTCGGTCATGAGTCACGCCCGAGTCCGTCGCGCCTCTGAAGTTTGATCCGCTGCCTGAAGGCCGCCACGGATTTTCGGCCATTAAGGGCCGGATAAAGCAACCCTATCGTGCAAAATATCGTCTTGCTGTGATCAGTTTCACACGCCGTTCGGTACTACGGTAGCAACGCGGTCCAGGGCAGCAATCCGGCAAGATGGTCCCCGTCCAGCACGGGCAGCACCTCATGGCGCCCGGTGCGCATCAGCACGGCGGCGTCTTCGAGCGACGCGTCGGAGGCGATCGCCGGCACGGGCTCGATGATGCGGGAGACCGTCAGCCTGTCGAGCCAGTCGCGCAACTCGTACACACCAAGCGTCGCGACCTCCGACGGCGTGAGACGCAGCAACCCGTTCTCACGCACCAGTCCCACCAACCGGCCCCCGTCGCAGACCGGCAACGCCGCGACGTCGTGCTCCCGCAGCAGCTTGAGTGCAGTCGCCACCGTCGTGCGCGGTGTGATGACGGGCGACGAGATCGTGCTGCTTCGGACATTGGATCTGCGCACATCGATCATGGTCGCGTCCTCCCTTCGTGCGGGTCCAACCGGCCGGCTGGCCACGGCGAATCCGTCCTTGTACCTGGTGCGGCACCCAAAGGCCGCGGCCTGCACCTGTTCAGACTGCGGTTTTGGGGCTATCGCTGGCTGCACGAGGCGGCCGAACCCTAAGGCGCTCGCGAGGATCCGAAGCAGGCCGGTCAGGGCGATCTGTCGGGCTGCCGAGCCTCGCGCCGTGCCCGATCCGCCTCCAGGGCAAGCCGATAACGCGCCGCCCATTCGCGGTCCTCCACGATCTTCTGGTCGCCGATCGCCTTCAGCAAGTAGCGGTGCCTCCTCCCCGCCGCTCGTCTCTTGCGACTCCCAGACTAGCGGGGATGGAGGCCCGCGACATCGCGGAAAAGGCCGATGCCGGTGCTTATCTTTTGCGATGCTGAGGTGGTTGGAAGGCGGTCGCGGTACCTAGGTATCGCGGCGAGGCGGCTGCGGACGATATGGAAGAACCTGGGAATCGGTGGCGTCGGTCTCTGGGTCGGTCCTCAGCCCCCGCTCCGTCGCCCAGGCCGCGATCTGGGCGCGCGAGCCGAACCCGAGTTTGTTGAGGATGTTCTGCACATGGGCGTCGGCGGTGCGCTCAGAGATGACGAGCGTCGTTGCAATCTCGCGGTTCGTCTGGCCGCGGGCCACCAAGGCGGCGACCTCGCGCTCACGAGACGTCAGGACCTCGCCCTCCGGCCGTGTGGCCCGCCGCCGCGGCCTCGCGGGTTCCGCTGACTCGACAGACGCGAGCGCGTACTCGACCGCCTGCTCCAGCGTCATCGCCCGGCCCTCGGCCCAGGCTGCCGCGAAGGCTGTCCCCTGTGGCCGTTCGCGGATCGCTGCCCAGAAGCGCTCCTGGTCTCCGGCTTCGGGGCGCGGATATGTAATGCCAAATGTCTCGCGAGCGGTCTCGGCCGCCCCGAAGAGGCGCGACGCCCGCTCGGCGTACCCGTGTGCGCTGGCAATGAGTGCCAGTCCCTCGATGCACTCCGTCGCGATCCACTTGTCTCCAGCTTCCCCGGAGAGCGCCAGACTCTCCCTGTACAGCCCTGTCGCTCGTTCCAGATCATCTTGCAGCCGCACCGCGTGGCCCGTGGCACGAAGCCCATAGGCGATCCACCGCTTCCCGCCTTGGGTCCGGAACGTGGCGAGGCTCTCCTCACACAACGAAACGGCCTTGGTATAGTCTCCCTTGCGATGGGCCACGCTGCCCAACAGGGCGAGCGCCCTGGCCATCGACCACTTGTCCTCCAGTTTCTGGGATACCTCGAGGCTTTCCTCAAACATGACTGCGGCCGTATCGAAGTCCCCCTGCCGCATGGTCGCGACCCCGCGCCCAAAGAGCCCCATCGCGATGCCCCTCTGGTCCCCCAGTTTCCGGGCCAGCGCAAGGCTCTCCTCGTACAGGGCCAGCGCCCTCCTGTAATCGCCATGCCACATTGCCATGCGTCCTTCCCCCCAGATTGCCTTCACCCGAGCGGTCGACTTTATGTTGCGGCTCCCGGCGATGGCGGTGTCTAGCCACCTGCGCCCCTCGCTCCAGTGGGTGTGACTGGTCCAAAACCATTCCAGGGCTGCTGCGAGCCGCAACCTCGTCTCGGCATCCTCCTCCGCGGTGGTGCTCCATCCCAGCGCGACCCTTAGGTTGTCGTGCTCCACCTCCAGCCGGTTCAGCCACATGGTGTCCTCTGCCCCGTACATCTGTGCCTCCGCTTGTTCCGCTAGGCTCAGATACCACGCGCGGTGCCGCGTTCGGACGTCGGCAGCTTCCTTCGACGCGGCGAGTAGGCCCTGAGCGTACTGCCGGATCGTTTCGGTCATCCGGTACCGGACTTCGCCACTCAGCGTCTCGGCGTTCACCAGGGACTTGTCCACCAACTGCGTGAGGACGTCCAGAATTTCGTCTTCCGTGACGCCTTTCGCGGTGCAGACCGCCTCGACAGTCTCCAGCGTCCAGCCCCCGGCAAAGACGGATAACCGGCGCAGGACGGCGCGCTCCTTCGGAGAGAGCAGGTCATAGCTCCAGTCCATCGCCGCCCGCAAGGTCTGCTGGCGAGGGAGAGCGGTGCGGCTCCCGCCGGTGAGCAGCCGGA
>DASYZR010000110.1 GCA_035945995.1 bacterium | reverse complement strand
TCGTGCGGCTGCGCAAGGATCTGGCCAAGCTCGTCGCGTTGGAACGCGTGTCCCGGGTCGCGACGGTGGGCCGGGACGGACAGCCGCACGTCGTGCCGGTCTGCCACGTCGTGGCGGACGGACGCCTGTATTTCGCCACCGGACGCGACAGCCTGAAGGTGCGGCACCTGCGGGCCAGGCCGAATCTGGCGCTCATCGTGGACGTGTACGCGGAAGACTGGCGCCTGCTTAAGGGCGTGCTGATTCAGGGATCGGCGGCGCTGATCGAGCGCGGGCCCCGGTTCCGAAAGATTCGGGACCTCCTCTACCGCAAGTACACGCAGTACCCGGGCGAGTCCGCGATCGGGGAACGCGACTCCGTCATGGTCGAGATCACGCCCCGCCACGTGACGTCCTGGGGGTTCGGCGAGCGGTAAGCGGCGGCTGAGGCCCTGGCCCCTTACGGCGGCCGGGGGGGTCAGAGTGTTTTCATCCTCGGGTCGAGCGCGTCCCGCAGGCCGTCGCCGAGCAGATTGAACGCCATGACGGCCGCGAAAATCGCGAGCCCGGGAAAGGTGCCCATGTACCACGCGGCCAGCACGTAGGTCTGTGCCTCACCGAGCATTGTCCCCCACTCCGGCGTCGGGGGCGTCACGCCGATCCCGAGGAAGCCCAGGCCGGCCGCGGTCAGCAGCGCGGTGCCGAGCTGCAGCGACGACTGCACGATGATCGGCGCCGCCGTATTCGGCAGGACGTGGCGCAGCATGATCCGGAGGTCGGAGAGGCCGATCGCGCGCGCGGATTCGACGTAGGCGAGTTCGCGCAGCGACAGCGTCACGGCGCGGACCAGCCGGATGTACACCGGCACCGAGGCGATGCCGACGCTCAACACGACGTTGCGCGGACCGACGCCAAGCAGGCTGATCAGCGTGAGGGCGAGCAGGAAGCCCGGAAACGAGAGCATGACGTCGACGGCCCGCTGGATCAGGGCGTCCGTGCGGCCGCCGTAGAACCCCGACACGACGCCGAAGGGGACCCCGATCACGGCGCCGACGCCCACCGCCAGCACGCCGATCAGGAGCGAAATCCGGCCGCCGTAGATGATCCGGGCCAAGATGTCGCGTCCGAGCTGGTCGGTGCCGAACGGGTGCGCGACCGTCGGCGACTGGAGCACCGCGTTCAGGTCGGCGGTGTCGGCCCCGTAGGGGAGCAAGGCACCGGCGAGCAGCGCGGTCAGGCCCATGACGAGGAGCACCGCGAAGCCCGCCATCGCGGCGCGGTTGCGGGCCAGCCGCCGGGCGACCGCCAGCGGGTGGCGAAACGCGCGCTCGGCCCTCGGGCTAGCCGTACCGGATACGCGGATCGATGTAGCCATAAAGCAGGTCCACGGCCAGATTCACGAGCACGAACGTCACGGCAAAGAGCAGCACGACGCCCTGGATGATCGGATAATCGCGGCGGCTGATCGCGTCGACCAGCAGCCGGCCGATCCCCGGCCACGCGAACGTCGTTTCGGTCAGGATCGCGCCGCCGATGAGCGTCCCGAACTGCAGCCCCAGCACCGTCACCACGGGAATGAGGGCATTGCGCAGGCCGTGGCGGTAGACGACGACGCGGTCGGCGAGCCCTTTCGCCCTCGCGGTCCGCACGTAATCCTGGCGGAGGCTCTCCAGCATGCTGCTGCGGGTCATGCGCTCGATGATCGCCATGCTGAACGCGGCCAGCGTGATGGACGGCAGAATGAGACTCTGCGGCGCCGTATCGCCCCCCGCGGGCAGCCAATGCAGGAAGACGGCGAACAGGAGCATCAGCATCAGGCCGAGCCAGTACACCGGAATACTCACGCCGGCGAGGGCCAGCACCGTCACCGCGTAGTCGCTGGTCGTGTACTGGCGGGTGCTGACGATGATGCCCGAGGCGATCCCGACGACGCCGGCCAGCACCGTGGCCGTGGCGGCCAGCAGCGTCGTCGGACCCAGGCGGGCGGTGATCTCGGAGAGCACCGGCGCCTGAGTGATCGAGGACCGGCCCAGGTCGCCGCGCACCGCGCCCTCCAGAAAGAGCGCGTACTGGACCGGCAGCGGCTTGGTCAGTCCGAGCTGGACACGAATCCGGTCGACTTCGGCCTGGTCCGCCTCGAGGCCGGCGAGGATCCGCGCCGGATCGCCCGGGAGCACACGCACCATGAAGAAAATGATGAGGGTGACCCCGAACAGCGTCGGAACCGCCGCGACGAGGCGCCGGATCGCAAAACTTAGAAAGCCGCCGGCGATGGCACCCTCTGCCCCCCTGCGGGGGCTCAGCGATGGCCCCCGGCGCTACTTCCACGTCGCGTAGACCGCCGCCCATTTTTCGTTGGGCGTCGTGGTCACGCCCTCCAGATGACTGCTCGTCACCACGTAGAAATTCTGGCTCCAGAGGAACACCCAGGGCGCGTCCTTCCAGATCATCTGCTGCGCCTCCTGATAGATGGCCAGGCGCTTCTTCGGGTCGGACGTCGTCTGGCCGGCGACCAGCAGCTCGTCGACCTTCGGATTCTTGTAGAACGTCGACTCGAGCCCGTGCGGCGGCCACTGCCCGGAGTAGAACTGCCCGTACAGTTCGCCGTCTGCGTCGAGGTATTGCGTCGCCCACCCGAGCACGAAGATCTGCAGGGGGCTGCGTTCGAGCGGCGTGAGCAGCCAGCCAACGTAGGACGGCCAGTCGGTGGTCTGGATCTGCGCCCGGATGCCGACGTTGGCCAGCTGTGCCGCCACGGCCTGGGCGAACTGATAGTCCTGGATGTAGCGGCCGGTCGGCGTGCGGAAGTTCACGGTGAATCCGTTGGGGACGCCGGCTTCGGCCAGCAGGGCCTTCGCCTTCACGGGGTTGAAGGGCCACCCCCCGGCCTGCACTTTCGTGTACCCGAACAGGAACGACGTGGTCGGCGACTCGAGCACGGTGGCCAGGCCGAAGAGCACGCTGTGAATGATCGCCTGCTTGTTGATCGCGTAGTTGAGCGCCTGCCGGACGCGCGCGTCCCGGAGCGGACCGTACTGGTTGTTGAGCCCGATAAAGACGTCCCGATCGCTCGGCCCTTCCACGACGCGTAGATTCGAGTCCCTGCGCAGGGCCGGGACATCCGGGGCGGGGGGCTCGAACGCCATCTGGACGTCGCCGGCGCGCAGCATCGTCTCCCGGGTGCCGGCGTTTGGCACCACGCGGAAGACGACCTCGTCGAAGTACGGCTTGCGGCCCCAGTAGTTCGGGTTACGGACGAATGTGATGTGGTCGCCGTGGACCCATTCCTTGAACACGTACGGCCCGGTGCCGGCCTCGGCCGGGCCCAGCGGAATCTTGTCGTTGCCGATCTTCTTGACCGCGGCCGGCGAGAGAATCTCGCCGACGCCGCTGGCCAGGCGTCCGAGCAGCGTCGGGCTCGGCCGCTTCAAGTGCAGTACGACGGTGGAGGCGTCCGGCGTCTCCACCCGGTTCGTGTCGATGTCGGTGAAGTAGTAGCGATTGGGGTTGCGCACCGACGTGTCGAGCCAGCGCAGCACGTTGAACTTGACCGCCTCGGCGTTGAAGTCGGTGCCGTCCTGGAACTTGACGCCCTGACGGAGCTTGAACGTGTAGGTCAGGCCGTCGGGGCTCACCGTCCATGACGTCGCCAACTGCGGAACGAGCTTCGTGTACTGCGGCTCGCCCGGCTTGACGCCCGACCGTTCGTCGTTCGGCCACACCAGCGAGTCGAACATGTAATCGACCATGTTGGCGACGGTCGTGGTCGTCTGTCCCTCGGGATCGAGCGTGTCCGCGTCGATGCCGATCGCGATCCGGATGCTGGTGGGCGCCGCGGCGTGCCCGCCGTTCGGAATCCCCACTGTGAACGCGACCGCGCACGCGACCGCCAGCACGCCCGCGCGGCAGAGTGTCCTGCGAACCATGAGTCCGCCCCCCTTCGCTATGGTGCTCCCCGGCGCGCTCGCTTCGACTTGTGAGCCCGCCAGTTCCTGCGGCAGGCCCGCGCGGCTCGACGCGGCCGCCCGCGGTGCGGCAGGCGCCGGGCGGGCCGAAGCGGAATTCCGGCATGGAGAGCACGTAGCCCCCATCCAGGGGACTGCGGCCGGCGCGGCGCGTTGGAAAGGGGCGACCGATGAGTACCGTGCGAGTTCTGGTAGGCACACGCAAAGGCGCATTCGTCCTGACGTCCGACGGGAAGCGGGAGCGGTGGGAGGTCAGCGGCCCTCACTTCGGCGGTTGGGAAATCTACCACGTCAAGGCCTCGGCCGCGGATCCGAGCCGGCTGTACGCGTCGCAAACCAGCGCCTGGTTCGGGCAGCAGATCCAGCGGTCGAGTGACGGCGGGACCACCTGGGAGCCCGTCGGCAACCAATTCTCGTACGCGGGCGTGCCCGGCACGCACCAGTGGTACGACGGGACCCCGCACCCGTGGGAATTCAAGCGCGTCTGGCATCTCGAGCCCTCGCGGACCGATCCCGATGTCGTGTACGCGGGCGTCGAAGACGCCGCGCTGTTCCGGTCCACCGACGGCGGCAAGACGTGGGCGGAGCTTCCCGGACTGCGCGGCCACGGGTCGGGACCTCACTGGGCGCCCGGCGCCGGCGGGATGTGCCTGCACACGATCATGCTGGATCCGGGCGATCCCCGCCGGATCTACATCGCCATCTCGGCCGCGGGCGTGTTCCGGACCGATGACGCGGGCGCGACCTGGCGGCCGGCCAACCGGGGCCTGCGGTCGGAGCACATACCCGACCCGACCGCCGAAGTCGGCCACTGCGTGCACCGCATCGCGATGCACGGGTCCCGGCCCGGCACGCTCTTCATGCAGAAGCACTGGGACGTCATGCGGAGCGACGATGCCGGCGAGTCGTGGCGCGAGATCAGCGGCAACCTGCCGAGCGACTTCGGCTTCGTGGTGGACGTGCACGCCCACGAACCGGAAACCATCTACGTCATCCCGATCAAGAGCGACTCCGAGCACTATCCGCCGGAAGGCCGGCTGCGCGTGTACCGCAGCCGGACGGGCGGCAACGAGTGGGAAGCGCTCACGAAGGGCCTGCCGCAGCGTGACTGCTACGTCAACGTGCTGCGGGACGCGATGGCCGTGGACGCGCTCGACGCGTGCGGGCTTTATTTCGGGACGACGGGCGGGCAGGTCTACGCGTCCGCCGACGCGGGCGACAGCTGGGCGCCGATCGTCCGTGATCTGCCGGCCGTGCTGTCCGTGGAAGTACAGACCCTGGCATGATCCGGGTCGTGCTGCCGGCGCACCTTCGGACCCTCGCGAAGGCGGGCGGCGAGGTGACCCTGCAGGTGGAGGGGCAGGCGACGCAGCGCTCGGTTCTCGATGCCGTCGAGGCCCGCTACCCGATGCTGCGCGGCGCGATCCGCGACCATGCCACGCAGGAGCGCCGGGCGCTCGTGCGGTTCTTCGCGTGCGGGCGGGACCTCTCGCACGAGCCCCCGGACGCGCCGCTGCCCGAGGCGGTGGCTTCCGGGGCCGAGCCCTTCTTGATCGTGGGCGCGATCGCAGGCGGAGCGCCCCGGAGCTAGCGTGGAACGGCGACCGCTCGGCCGGACAGGCCTGTCCGTCTCCGCCCTGGGGTTCGGCGCCGGCGCGGTGGGCGGCCTGATGGTGCGGGGCGATCGCGCCGACCAGACGGCGGCCGTCGCGCGGGCGCTGGACGCCGGCGTGACGTATTTCGATACCGCGCCGAGTTACGGAGACGGCCGCTCGGAAGAAAATCTCGGACGGGTCCTCCGCGAGCTCGGCGCGTGGGGCCGCGTCGTCGTGGGCACGAAGGTGCGGCTGCAGCCGGACGGCCTCGCG
This sequence comes from bacterium, assembly GCA_035945995.1. Classification (NCBI taxonomy): domain Bacteria; species bacterium. Next base: position 53,654 of record DASYZR010000110.1, on the reverse strand, counting down.
AATCCCGTCGCGGCGATCGAGCGCTCGTGCGAGGCGAGCCTGCGCCGGCTGGGACGCGAATCCGTGGATCTCCTCCAGCTCCACAACCCCATCACCGGGAGTCAGGCGGCCGGCCCGCCGGTCGTGGGCAGCGGCCACGCCGTCACGCTCGAGACCGTCGGCGGACCGGTGGCCGAGGGGATGCGGCGGCTCGTCGCGCGCGGGCTCGTGCGCCACATCGGCATCACCGGCCTGGGGCAAACCGCGGCCCTGCACGCTGCCGTTGCCTCGGGCGCCTTTGCGACCATCCAAACGTACTTCAATGCCCTGAACCCCAGCGCCGGCTTCCCGGGTGCGAGCGGCGGCGAACAGGACTTCGAGGGACTGATCGGCGCGGCCGCGGCGGCGGGCGTGGGCGTCATCAACATTCGCGTGCTCGCGGCGGGTGCGCTGGCTGCCCGCCCGGCCCGGCACCCCAACGCCGGCGATCCCGGGCCGCTCCTGGCCGCGGGGACCGAGTATGGGCGCAATCTCGAGCGGGCCGCCGCGATTCGCGGCCTCGCCGCGGACCTGGGTTGCGAAGGGCCGGTGGAGCTCGCGCTGCGCTTCGCCCTCGCGACGCCGGGCATCTCAACCGTGCTCGTCGGCTACTCCGGCCAGGGACAGCTGGAAGACGCCCTCCGGTGGACGGCACGGGGGCCGGTCGCCGGCGACGTCATGCGCCGCGTGGTCGACTTAGCCCGGTCCTCTTAGAAGGCGATTGAGGGCAAGAACGCGCCGCGCGGCTCCGCATAGTCTCCGACCGTCATGAGATGGGCCGGCCACACCAACCGGAAGCCGGCGTCGAGCAGCCATCGGAGGAGCTCCCCGTTCCGGGCCGGCACGAAGAAGCCGGGCGCCGGCAGTCGTGGAGCCGCGGCGATCAGGTCGCAGAGGTCGCGCGTCGTGCGGGCCACGGCGTGTCCGCGGAGGCCGAGCCCCGTGGCGTAGCCGGTAATCCGGCCGGCGTCTTCGCATGCGAGCGCGGTCTCCTGACCGAAGGCGAGCGATAGCTCAAAATCACGGGCAAACCCGTGGACGTGCGTACACAGCTCGTGGCAGGCGGCGAGATCGCCTCGGACGGCCGGACGCACGCGCGTCCCCTGGGAGCCGCGCCCCGGCGACGAGGGGGCCTGGACGAGGACCAGCGGTTCCCGCACCGTGAAACCGGCCTTTGCGTACAATGCGAGCGAACGCAGGTGACTCGGAGACTGCACGAGGCGCACCCGATCGAATCGCCGGCTGCGGGCTTCGTCCAGGAGGGCCTCAAGCAGGCGCCGGCCTGCCCCGCCTTCGGCGGACGGATGCACCGTGAGCGGCCCGACCGCCGCGACGGGCGTGCCGGGAAACGTATTGAGAAAGCCGCTCCCAATGATCCGGCCGCTGTCTTCGGCGACCATCCCCACCGCGTTGGGGTCGGCCACCTTCGTCTTGATGAGGCCGGTCGAGAACTCCGCGGATGGGTGCTCCGGAGGGAAGTTGTGCGCGGCCGCAACGGCGCGATGGGCTTCGAAGGCGACCGCGCCACACTCTTCCGCATCATCCGGCCGGATCGACCGAATCCCGAACGGCATGCCCGCGCTAGGAGCCGCCGGACCGCGGCGCGGGGACGCGGTACCGGAGGCTCATCGCCGCTACACCTCCACTTCGGCCCAGAATGTCATGGCCGCATCGGCATACAGCGAGTCCAGTTTCACGTCGCGAAAGTCCGGATCGGCGCCGAGCGTGTCGAAATGCGCCAACTTGTCGACCTCGTAGACGAACATCCGATTGGGAGTCTCGGACGTTACCGACGCATAGTACTTGAGGTTCCGCCCGCCGTGCTTGGCGATAATCGCCTTGATCTTGCGGATCTCCGCCTTCGCCTTTTCTTTGTTGTCCGGATGGATGTGGAACACCGCCTGAACAATCATTCGCGCTTCCCTCCCCCGCCGGCCTACCGCACGACGATCGTCGCCTTCATGCCAAAATCGTCGTGGACGGCGCACAGATAGTCGAACGTACCGGCCTTCGTGAACGTGAGCGAGTAGCTTCGGGCGGCAGGACCCTCCGTCGCCAGGAACCCGGAGTTGTAGAACCCCGCTCCGCGGTGCACGCTGCCGCCCGCCGGCGCCATGACGTCCGGCGTGACGAGCAGCGTGGGCGGGCCCTGTTTCTGGGGCCGCATCGTCGCGATGTCGAAATAGCGCTTCCCCACGCCGAACGACACCGTGTGCAGCTCGGTCGGGTCCCGCATGACCCAGGTCACCGTGTCCCCGCGGTTGATCATTAGCGTCTGCACGGGGAAGCGGTAATAGGTGGCGTTGTCCTTCGCCGACCCCACCAGGTTGAGGGTGTAGCTGCGATGGCCGCCGGCCATGGACACGATCGGGCCCGCCGCCGTCCGTAGTGCCTTCGCCGCCTTCAACGCCGCCTGCGCCTGCGTGGCCGCCATCGCATCATACTGCGCCTGCGTCATTGGATACGGGCTTCCGGCCGGCTGGACCACGACCTGACCCTCCATGCCGGGATGGAACATGCAGAGATAATCGTAGGTCCCCGGCTTGGTGAACATGACCATAAAGGACTTCGGCGCCTGGGGATCCCTCAGCAGCGCCCCGCCGGTAAAGGGGCTGCCGCCGCCGTATGCCGGCTGCCGGATCGCGAAAAAGACGGCGGGATTCCAGACCAGCTCGCCCTTCGTCGTTCCCGGGATCATCAGATCCGGCGGCTTCTGCCCCGCCGGAAAATAGATGGTGTGTTCCGCGGCCGCGAGCTTCCACTGGACGGAATCACCGGCATTAATCGTGATCATCCGCGGCAGGAACGCAAGCGCCTGATCGGCCTGATTGGTGGCGGACGCGCCGACGCGCACGGTCCAGGTCGTCGCGGCGTTCGTCCGGACCGGACCCGCGACCAGCGAGACGAGACCCGCGAGCAATACAATGACAACAAAGCGACCCATAAGATACCTCCCCCCGAGGCAATGCCCCGCCGGTTCGTCGCGCTGCGGTGGGCTCCTGCCGCCGCCGCCGGATTTTTCAAAAGAAATTCAGCGGGGACGGCGGTCGAAGCAGAAAGCCGGGGGACACCACCCGCCGCCGATGGGGTGAGCCCCCGGGGACGTACTCCTCCCCGGGGGCGTCGGTTAAGTGCCGCCGAACTTACCGCGGGCGTCCGCTATTGCTGATAGCGCTCGACCGTCGTCGCGTCGCGCACCTTGGCGTCGTCAGGGTTGTGGCGGGCGTCCCGGAGGGCGCGTCGCTGATTCAGATAGTCCCAGCACTGGTCCAGGGCGACCTGGATCCGCTTGAGGCGCAACCGGTCTTCCTCCGTCGCCTCGCCGCGCGTCTCTTTCTCCCACAGCGCGTGTTCCTCGCCCGCCAGCTGATTGATGTGACCGACGACGTCCGGATCCTGCATGACACACACCTCCACGGATGATTCTTGCACAGTGCGCGAGCTCAGGAAACACGCCGGGCCAGACGCACATTCGGGAGCGGGGTCAGAACGCGCTCCAGTTGGACGCGCAGGTGTGCGAGCGCCGGCGGAAGCGACAGCGATTCGCCGAGGTGCTCGAGCGGTTCGTCGACCGTGAAGCCGGGGCCGATCGTCGCGATCTCGAAGAGCACGCCGCTCGGCTCGCGGAAGTAAATCGACCGGACGAGCCGAAGGCCCAGCACGCCGGTGTAGAAGTCCAGGTTCCGCCGCGCATCGGCCGTGATCGCGGTAATGTGGTGAATGCCCTCGAGACGCATGCGCGCACCGCCTTGCCCCTGACTACGTCCTCGTCGGCCGGCGTATTCCGGGCGCGCCGGACGGTCGGGTTGGGGGCGTAGACGCGAAATCCTACGGCATCCGGAGTGGTGTATTCGAGGGATCCAGCCGGTTGCGTTCCGGGGGAACCCGCGCCACGCATCCGAGCGACGCCGCGGCGACGCCGTCCAACTCCGCGGTCCCCGGGGTGAGCGGGTGTGTCCGCCTCCAGTCGGCCATGCCGACGACGGCCCGCTGCGCGTCCAGGATGGGACCGCCGGAATCCCCGTCCGCCGGCGCGGCGTCAAGCGGGAATTGGATTCTGGCGACCACCGTGCCGTCGGGGAGCGGCTCGACGCGCATGACGCGTCCCCGTTGGGTGCGCGGCACAAAAACAGGCCCCGCGCGGCGCCCGCCGAACCCCGCGATCCACACGGCGCGTCCCGCCACGGGCGCGCTGCCCCGCCGCACCGCGAGCGGAAGGGCGGCCAACCGCCGGTCCGCGGGGGGATAGGATCCGATCGGGAACAACGGGACCTCGGGCCCGACGTGAATGACCGCGACGTCCCGGTTGTACGTATTCGTCCCGTCGGGCGAGGCCGGATTCCAGCACACGGCGCGGGCGATGTACTCGACCCCGTCCACGATGGCGACGAGTCTCAGGTCCGCATGGGTCACCGCCTGCGAGACGACGTGCGATGCCGTGTAGGCGTCGCCTTCGGCATTGAAGAAGAATGCCGACCCGTACTCATAGGGTGCCCAGGTACCCGCGTCCACCGTCACGACGATGAACACGCCGGGCCCAAATGCGGGCGCACCGGCGCGCGCCGCGGGCGGGCCGGGCATGGGGCCGGCCGCCACAAGGGCGCACAGCACGAGCAGCACCGTCGGCACCCGCGCCGCCGCCGGACGACACGCGTCGGCCTGCATCGCCCTAGCGCGCCGGACGCCGGGTGCCGTCGAGGAACACCGCGATGCCCGCGACGCCCACCAACGCCCCGGTCACCATCCAGAATCGTGAGCCGGTCATAAAGCTGCCCGGCAGCACGCGGACTCCCTGAAGAAACCACACCCCGCCGATTCCGAGCATGATGATCCCGAGCACTGCCTTTGCCGCCCGCATTCGTCTCCTCCGCACGATCCGTCGGTTCGCATGCCGATCTGCGCAACTTTTGGCGGTTTTCCTGCCGCGCCACGGACAACAAACGCCTGCCTGGAAGGATATCATGCGCTTTATTAGAAAAACGGCAGCGGGTCGATCGCACCTCACATCGCAGCCACATCGCCGCTGGACTCACCACGCGGGGATCCGGGCGCGTTGCGCGTTCCGGAACGCCAATGTTTCCAGGTTGCGCGATATGGCTGGACAACCCGACGACGGAGACGAAGCGGACGCGAGATTTCGCCGCATAGCTGAGCTTCGCAAACAATCAATGGCGGATGCAGCGCTGAAGCCAACCCCTCCGGCCCGGCCGGCGCCGGCCAAACGCGACAGGTGGCCGGTCGTCGTTACTTTCCTATTTATAGCCACCACCATGGGGTATCCCCTGGCACACTTCTTGACGCGAACGACCCACTCGTCGCTCGCCGCGGCACCGTCGGCCCCACCGGCCGTCACGCTCCCTCCCGCGCCGCCGAGCACCCCACCGGCTGCCGCCCCGGCCGACGTCGCCCAGTCGCCGCCGGCGTCCACCGTGCCCACCGCGGCGCCACCCATTGCGCGCATTGCTGCGCCACCCGCCACCGCGCCCACGGGATCCACGCCTCGGGTCGCGGGGCCGGCGCCAGAGAACGGCGGCCGGCCCGCCGGCTATCACGTTCAGGCCGGAGCGTTCAACGTTCCGGAATACGCTCAAGAACTTCTCGGTCAATTGCGCGCACATGGGTACGCCGCCACGCTGGTCGATGTCCCGACGGGACCACCCCACCGGGTCTGGATCACAGGTACGCTCGATCGGCCCGGCGCGGAGCGCCTCGCCGGCCGTCTACGAAGCGACGGGTTTGAGGCCATTCTCGTTCATCCGTAAGGTTCGGCCTCACTCCCCGCTCCCCCAGCGCGTGAACCGGCATCCGCTTCTCATCCGGCACGTCGAGAGGAGGAAGCGCCGTGGGATCTTCGACCGGCGACGTTAGGCAGGGCGTGGACGGCGGCGACGGCGTCCTCACCGTCCGCGGGAGCCCGGTGCACAGGACCTGGAATAACATTCGGTACAAGACGGGACTGTCCGCGAACAACGTCGGCGCGAAGAAGCTGTCCATGAACGTGGCGGTGATTCCGCCCGGCGGCGTCGCGTACGCTCATATTCACGTCGGGTTCGAGGTCATGCTCTATATTCTGCAGGGCCGGGTCCGCCACGAATACGGTCCGGACTGTTCGCGCCGGATCGACAACGAAGCGGGCGACTTCATCTTCATCGAGCCGGGGATCCCCCACGAGGTGTTTAACCTGAGCGATACGGAGCCTGTGGTCGCCGTGGTGGCGCGGTCCGACGCGTCGGAATGGGAAAACATCGTCCCATACGAGCGGCGGCGGTAGTATCCGGCCGATGGGGCCACTCGGATTCTGGCCACGAATACCGCACCTCCACCCGGCCCTGCTGGCGGGGCTGATCGTGTGGTCGCTGATTTGGAAGGGGCTCGCGTTGTGGAGGGCCGCCCGGGCGGAGCAACCAGCGTGGTTTGTCGTGCTCCTCGTCGTGAACACAGCCGGGCTGCTGGAAATCGCGTACTTGCTGTTCTTCGCCCCGCGCCCCCGCGAGTCCGCCTAACGCACGCGCCTGGCCTCGCAGCCATCACCGGCCGGACAAGGGCGGCGTGAACGCCGCGCAATCCAGCCGGGGCCACCCGAGCGCCCGCAGGCTGTCCTGCACGCTGCAAAACGTTCCAGAAGTGAAGATTTCCAGCCCCAGGACGTCGTTGCCGGTGTCCAGTATCACCTGCAATCCCCGTTTGTCGTAGACCCAGAACGCGATGACCTGACCGCCGCCTTGGTTCCGGACAATCGAGACGCCGTCCGGTGCGCCGTACGCGGCTCTGAGCGCCGCGGCCGGACTTCCCAACTGAATGCCTTCTGCCGTCGCGCACCCTCGGGTGTCTGGCGTGCCGGCTCCCAGCACGATCTGAACCACGGCCGAATCCTTGGCGAACACCTCGACGTCGGTGCGTGGGAAGAAATACCAGTCTTCCCAGGGCACCCCCGCGACGGTCCCCTGCCTCACCGGCATCGGCGGAGTTCCGAGGAGCCGTTCGACATCGGCCACCGGCATCCCAAGCCGCAGCGGCCCGACGCCCGCACCGGGATCGACCCGGGCGTGACCGCCGCAGGGCCCGAGCGCCGGCGCGGAGAGTGCCCGCCCCGGCAGAGCGAGACACACGATCAAACCGCCGGTCAGCATCAGCGCGCGGGCCGTTGCCGCGGAGGTGACGCGCGCGCCCTTCCGCACCCTCGTGTCTCGCACGAGCAGCCTCAGTCGGCCGCCGCGGACGGCCGCCCCGACCATATCGCGCGGATGCCCGACTCGATCCGCTCGTGATGGCGCTGGTAGAGCACGCCCCCGTAGATGATGGCGAGCCCGAGCACGGTCAACGCGAACGGGAACATGACGGAGTCCTTGAACACGACGTAGGCGAGGCGCCCGAGGTAGACGTAGACTCCGATCGCGCCGAAGACGAGAAACACGCGGCGCTGCAGGACGACTGCCGTGAACATCAAGGCCAGGTTGACGGCGACGTAGGCCGCCCACGACGACTCCGTGCGCATCAGCACCGTAAGACCGCCGGCAAATGAGAGCAGGCCAAACAGGTAGCCCCAACGGGCGTAGTCCTCCACTGTTCGCCGGTCGACCAGGGCCGACAGGACCAGCATGATCAGCCCCACGCCGAGCGATACCCACAGAGCGTCATCGCCGTACCACAGCACATCGTGCGGCCGTCCGAGCAGCAAAGGGGCCAGATCCATCGACATGTACCAGAAGGCGAACGCGATCGGAAACGTGAGGAAGGGGAATCGAACGAACCGCAGCGCGACGAGGCCGGCCGTAATAGTCCCGAGCTCCATGAGGAACCAACTTCCCTTGATCCACATGTAGTAGCCGGCGTACGCGCCGGGATCGCCCTGGGGCCAAAGACCTGTCGTCCGTTCGAGCCCGTAGATCGCGAGCGGCACCATCCAGACCGCGAACGTCACGAGCAGCCCCCCGGGAACCCGGTAGTTTTTGCTCTGCCAGAGCCGGTATCCAACCAGCGCAAAGCAGGCGGCGTACACCGTCGCGATGAGCAGGATGCCGCGGCCGCCGAACCGCTCCCAAGCCGTGGTCATGAACCACCCCATCGCGGCCATCACGACCAGGGCGCCCAGGTAGTACGCGACGGTGGGTACGTCGAAACGCCTGAATCCCGCTTGGCGTCCGTCGAGCGTGTTCCACAAGAGCTCCGCCTGTTGGTCGGATACCCCGCATTCCGTGGCGGCGCGAATGAGATCGCGCTTGGCGATGTTCACGTCGCCTCCCCCCTTCTACGCCACACGTTGGCCAGTCCCACGGCGCGCATTTTTGCCCTCGCCGGCCGCGGCCTCTATTGAGGCGCGGCGCCCAGCTTGGCCAGTTCCTCCTGTGCGCTCTTTCCGATCGAGGTGTCGCCTGCGAGCCGAACGACCCGCTGAAATTGCTCGGTCGCGCGGGCCGTATCTCCCTTCGCCTTGTAGACAAACGCGAGTTGATAGCGGGCCCACGTATAGTCGTCCCTGAGTTTGACCGCCTGGAGCAGACTCCGCTCCGCCTCATCCAGGCGCCCCTGGCGTAGGTTCACGTAGCCGAGCACGGCATGCGCTGAGGCCATTCCGGGGTCGAGCGCGATGGCGCGCTGGAGCTGCGTCGCCGCCTCGTCAAGCTTGTGGAGGTCGATATAGGCTTCCGCAAGATCCACGTGAGCTCTCGCATCAGACGGATTGGCATCCACCCGTGATTGGAGCGTCTGCAGCCGGGCGGCCGCCTTCTCCTCCTCATCGAGCCCCATACCGACGATGTCGAATCCCACGGTGCGCGCCAAGCGCCCGTCGAGGAACACGTCGACGCGCCATTCCCCAACCCGAAACGCCGGTTCATGCTCCGCGATCGACACACACCACCAGATCCGGTACTTCGGATAGTACTTGTGCCACGGAGGGGTCGGCGTTTTCGTTTGGGAGGACTCGTACAAAGAGCCGTCCGGCCGGTAGGCGACGACCCGCACGAGGTGGGACTCGTCGACATCGTGCAGCGTGACGTGAATACAGGCCTGCGGGTCGGTCCCCGTAAACGCGCTCTCCACCCCGACGGGATCGCCGTTGAGGATATCCCGCGCCACGACCACCTGCACCTGACCGGTGTCGGCGCCTGCCCGCTCGGAGCCGGCCACCACCGCGGCGACGGCCCCGATGATCACGACTGTGCACACTATCGCCACCCGTCGGAACATTGGGTCTCCCCCTTCACGGAACGAGCGATGCGACGTATCCTTCGAACTCGTGCTGGAACGCGTCGGAATCGAGCCCGAATGCGTCGGCAAAATTGCCGCCGGGATCCTGTGACGTTTGGAAGGCGCGGAAGTACGCGAGGAGCGCCGGCCGGCCCTTCGTCCGGACCAGGTACTCCACCGCGACGAATGCCTGGGCGTAGATGCGGTCGGGCCCTTCACGCAGCGCCCGCGCCTGCCACTCACTCCCGGCCACCAGATCGGTGAAAGGAATCAGTTCCCGGTGCCGGAATGCGAACACCGTCAGGTTGACGGGCTCCCGGGAGGTCTCCGCGACCGGCCGGAATCCCAGATGCTCGGCGGCCCGCAGCTCCTCGCGCACCGCGAAGCCTTCCTTGATCCACTGCGCGGCGGGGCGCGCGCCCCCCATGAGATCGTTGTGGAGGATGTGGGTCAGTTCGTGAGCGATGACCCGCGCACGAGCCTCGCGCCGAGGGGCATCGAGAAACAGCGAAGTGCCGGCGTTGATGAAGACGCGCTCACCGACGACGAAGAAGGACGCCTCCGCCGCAATGCGGCGCGCCTCGCCTTCGGACACCCCGAGCTCGGTCAGGAGACCTTCGTAGATCTCCCGCTGTGATCCGTAGACGTAGACGGTGACTGGGTGCGTGAGGCTGAGCCCGGTGTCGCCGCCGAGGAACTTCAGGCACTCCCAGAACAGCTGCCGGATGTCCTCGCCCACGGCAGGGGGTACCGACGGACTGACCCGGAACACCACATCCTGCGCAGCCGCCGATCCAGGCTGGCCACCCGGCGCCGCGCTTGATGGGGATGGCTGGGCCGCGGCAGGTAGCGTGAGGGCCACGGAGAGCAGGCACGCGGCCAGGATCCTCGTGGACATGCCAACCACCTCCCAGTGCCTTGCCTAGATCGTAGGGGCCCCGGGGCGTCCCGGCATCGGTCGAAAGGCCCACCCGAGCCGGGCAATCACGCCCGCCGCCCCACCACGGTGAAGAGCGTCCCGGCGCTGAAGAAACACCCGGTCCGATCGGCCTCTTCCAGTTGCCCGAGCCAATCGCCGGCCTGGGCCGCGGACACGACGCCTGCATCGCGGGCGCGATCGGCCGCGTCCCGCAATCCAAAGATGTCGTTGGCCCGGTCGTACGACGTGACGACGAACGTCGTGGGCGGCATGGTCACGACGTCGAGTAGCCCGCACTTCCGAAAGAGGCCTGCCAGCTGCCGGCCGATCCGGCCGCTCCGGTATCGGTCGCAGCGGGCGTGCAGAATCATTCGAGTCGCGTCCCGATCGGCATCGACGATGAGGGTGTCCCAGTCGGGCTCGCTCACGACGATCCGCCCGCCGGAGCGGACGACCCGACTCATCTCACACAGGGCGGTCCGGGGATCGTCCAGGTGCTGGAACATCCTGTCGGCCCGGCAGCCGTCGAAGGCGGCGTCAGGAAACGGGAGGCAGTAGACGCTCGCGGCGCGGAACTCGACCGGCAGATCGGTGCCCAGCGCCCGCCGCGTGGCCTCCGTGATCATGACGTTGCTGCTGTCCACACCGACGGCGCGACCGGCCAACCCCACGAACTGCGCGAGCATGCGCACGTCCTCACCGGTCCCGCAGCCGACGTCGAGCACGCGATGACCGGGCTCAATCTCGAGAGCGGCGAACGTTTGGCGCTTGTACTGTTGGGCTTCCACGATTGCCCCCACCGCATCCAGGTAGCGCACCAGTCGGGCCGGATCGACCGCCTGGTCAACGTTGGGCCATGCCGTTGGTGCATCGCGGACCTCCACGGACTCCACCCCCCCCTCACGCGGTTCGTGACGTGGACGACAGACCTACTTCGGGACGACAATCGCGACGTTTTTGCGGCAGGCCGACGACTCGACCGCGATGCCCTGCTCGCGGAGGCCGCCGAGGATGCCGTTGAGCGTCACGTCGCACATGGCGGCGCTGGGGAAAGGACCCATCACTTGCATGACGCCTCTGCCTTCGACGATCTGCATTTTGGTCGTGATGACCGTCCAGTAGCCGCCGGGCCCTTGAGCCGTCACCTGGTCGGTCGGGGCGGGCGTGCGCGCATGAAGCTCTTCCTCGACCGCGGTAAGCCGGATGCCGTACGCTCCCAGTTCCGCCCGGAACTCGTTCCCCTGACTTTGGAGCTCGTTCACCTGACTCTGGATTGCGTCCAAGTCAGCCTTGGTCACCTCGCCTGCTGCAGCCCGGACAAGGCTCGGCTGTGCACGGACGTTCTGCGCGAGCACGCCGACTACGAGCGACACCATGACAACGAGCAGGCCCGCGACGGCGAGAAGTAACCGCCGTTTCAATGCGGCCACGCGTTCCCGAAGGGCCTCAGGCGTCTGCGGATCCACGTGAACCACCCCCCAAACGGTCATCGCCTCTCCGTTCTCCCCCGACCCTACCGAAACACGACGGACAGCGCATAGCGACTCAGGACGAACACGCCCACGACGCACATCAGCGTGATCGTGATGCCCAGGACCGTGTCCAACGCCCGTTCCAGGCCTCGGATGTCCATCGGTCACTCCTCCCGCTGATCGTCCTTGGTATGGACGGTAGCAGCCCTGCCGGGAACGGGCATCGGCCTTTGGACCCACCCAATCAACCGCCGCGAGATACGGTTTGGCGGCCGCACGACAAAGCCAACGCGGCCAGGTGGGTCTTTCGGCCGATGCCCGGCATCGTGGGGTACGGTACCGTCAGGGCGAGGACGGTCTCGACGGAGCAGCGGCACGCCGGAACGTGGGGGATTGGCGATGGACGGATACGCGGCGTTTCAATGGGTCTTCAAGGGACTCCTCAAACTAGGCTTCGGGTTGGAGGTCACAGGCGAGGAGCACGTCCCGCGAAGCGGCCCCGTGATTCTCGCCGCCAACCACGGCAGCCAGATCGATCCCCTTGTGGTGGCGGCGGCCGTGCCGCGGCGGTGCACGTTCCTGGCCGCGGCGGAGTTGCTCACGATGCCCGTGCTGGGCGCGCTCATCCGTCCATTCCGGCCTGTCCCGATCAAGCGCGGACGGCTCGACCGCGGTGCGATTCAGGAGTGCCTGGCGCGCCTCGGGCGCGGCGAGGCGCTCGTGATCTTCCCAGAGGGGAAGATCAGCACCGACGGTCGCCTCCAGCCCGCCCACGACGGTCTCGCGTTCCTGGCAGGGCTGGCCCGCGTGCCGATTATCCCGGTCGGGATCGCCGGGACCTACGAGGTGTGGCCGCTCGGAACGAGAATGCCCCGCCGAGGGAGGATCTCGGTCCGCATCGGGGAGGCTTTCGTGCCGGCAGGCGCGCCGACGAGACGCGACCAATCGGCGCTGACCGCGCGGGTCATGGATGCGATTGTTCGGCTGTCGGGCGGTGCCGTGGCAGCCTCAGAGGACGCTGGAATGCCCGGCTTGCGCGCCGCGAGTTGAGTTCGAGGGAGGATACTCGTGGACCGGCCATGGCTCCGCCACTACGATGAAGGGGTCCCCGCGACACTCTCTTATCCCGATATTCCGCTGTTCGGGCTGCTTGAGGAGAGCGCGCGAAGGTTCCCCAACCGCCCCGCCGTCATTCTGGCGGGCCCAAAGTTCTCGGCCACGCTGACCTACCGCCAGATTGACGGGCTCGCCAACCGGTTCGCCAACGCGTTGATCGCGCAGGGCGTCCGGCCGGGCGACCGAATCGCGCTCCACCTCCCGAACCTGCCGCAGTTCATCGTGTGTTTCTACGGCGCGCTCAAGGCGGGAGCGGCGGTGGTGCCCATCAATCCGCTGTATACGGCCCGTGAGCTCACGCGAGTCCTCAAGAATTCGGAGCCGAGCGTGGTGGTCACCCTCTCACGTCTGGCGCCGCAGGTCAATGAAGCGCTCGCGGAGTCAAGCGGCGTGTCGGTGATCATCAGCGAGCCGTACGATTTCTTTCCCTGGCTGTGGAGACTGATCGCCCGGCTGCGCATGCGGGGGCAGAGTGGCGCGGTGACCGGACCCCGGCTCACGGCACTCCTCCGGCGGGCCTCCCCTCGCCCGCCGAAGGTCCCCGTCGATCCGGAAAGCCTCGCCGTTCTGCAGTATACAGGCGGCACGACGGGCGTCCCCAAGGGCGCCATGCTGAGCCACCGGAACCTCGTCGTCAACTGCACGCAGATGCGGCATTGGCTCAGCGACATCGGGGAGGGCGAGGAACGGTTCCTGGCGGTCGTGCCCTTCTTCCACGTGTACGGGCTCACGGTCGCGCTCAATACCCCGGTCGCCGTCGGGGCGAGCGTGATCTGCGTGCTCATGGCCATGTTCGACACGCGGCTCGTGGCGGAGACGATCGCCCGGTACCGGCCCACCATCTTTCCCGGCGCCCCTGCCGTGTATCTTGCCATCAACCAACTGAAGGACGTCCGGCGATACGACCTGTCCTCGGTCAAGGTCTGCGTGAGCGGCTCGGCGAGCATGCCGCGGGAAGTCCAGGCCGAATTCGAGCGGCTCACCGGCGCGACCGTCGTGGAAGGGTACGGCCTGACCGAAGCCTCGCCGGGCACCCACACAAACCCCGTCCACGGCCTGCGCAAGACGGGCAGCATCGGCCTGCCGATGCCCGACACCGACGCCCGAATCGTAGATCAGGATACCGGCGAGGGCGACGTGGCGCCCGGCGAGGCCGGGGAACTGATCATCCGCGGCCCGCAGGTGATGCAGGGCTACTGGCGCACGCCCGAGGAGACGGCCGCGACGCTCCGGGACGGCTGGCTCTACACGGGGGACATCGCCAGGATGGACGACGATGGGTACTTCTACATCGTCGATCGCAAGAAGGACCTGGTGATCATCGGGGGCCTGAAAGTCTACCCCCGCGAGATCGAAGAGGTGCTGCACGAGCACCCCAAGGTGCGCGAGGCGGTGGTCGTCGGCGTCCCGCACCGGGTCCGGGGAGAGCAACTCGTCGCCCAGGTGGTCCTCAAGGACGGCGCCGCCGGCGACGCGCGCGAGGTCCGCCGCGAGATCATCGAGTTCTGCCGATCGCGGCTCGCCACATACAAGGTCCCCCGGCGGGTGCGGGTCGTCGACGCCCTGCCCAAGTCCGCCGTGGGGAAGCCGCTCCGGCGCGAAATCCGCGAGGCCGAGGCCGCGCGGAGCGGCGAGGAGGATTGACCGTGGAGCAGGAGCGGCTCCGGCCGGTTCCGCTCGCGCTCCTCGTCCGGCTGGGCGTCTTCTGGTTTGCGATCAGCTTCAACTGGGGCGCGCTCCTCACCGTGGTCGTCCCGGCGGAAGTACTCCGGTTCGTGCCGGAGACGCAGAAAGGGCTGTACCTCGGGCTCCTGTTCGCGGGCGGCGCCGTCGTGGCCATGGTGATATCGCCCTTGGCCGGCGCGTTGAGCGACCGCTCCACCCTGCCGATGGGGCGGCGGCGGCCGTTCGTCGTCGGCGGGGTGCTTCTCGCTGTGCCCGGGCTGCTCGGTCTGCGGTACGCGCCGACCTACGCCGCGTTTGCCGCGGCCCTGCTCTGGGTCCAATTGACAGTCAACCTGGCCGCGAGCGCCTTCAACGGTCTGATTCCCGACAAGATCCCCCGCACCCAGCGCGGCGCGATGTCGGGGGTGATGGGCGGCATGATGATGGGCGGAACGATCGCCGCCGCGCTGCTGTCCGGCCGCCTCGTCGGGCAGGGCATGACCGCCGCCGTCTACTGGGTCATCGCCGGTGTGCTGCTCGCCGCGACGGCCATCATCGTCTGGAAGGTCGGCGAGACCCCGCTGCGGGAGGCCCCGCCGCTTGTGCTCCCGGCCTTCATCCGGTCGTTCTGGGTCGACCCGCGCCGCTACCCCGATTTCGCCTGGCTGTTTGCCACTCGGGGATTGGTCATGCTGGGGTTCTACACGATCATCACCTTCCTCCAGTTTTTCCTCCGCGATACGCTCCATCTCTCCCGGCCCGACGCGGCGCAGGCGACCGGGACCATCAGCGCCGTCGTGATCGCCGCGGGCGCGCTGGTCGCGCTGGTGGCCGGACCGGCCTCGGATCTGATCGGGCGGAAGGGCATCGTCTCGACGGCGGGGATGTTCCTCGCCTTCACGGGCATCGGCCTGCTCTTTCAACCGCCGTTCCACACCCTGCTTTGGATCGGCGTCCTGTTCGGCATCGGCTACGGGGCGTATGCAAGCGTGGATTGGGCGCTTGCGATCGACGTGCTGCCCTCGGGTCAGTCGGCCGCGAAGGATCTCGGGATCTGGGGTATCGCGAACACGCTGCCCCAGGTGCTCGCCCCCGTCATCGCGGGGCCGCTGCTCGACGTCTTCAACCGGATGGGGCCCAACCGCGGGTACTCGGTCATCTTTTCGATGGCGATCGTCGAAGTGGTGCTCGGCTCGATCTTCATCTGGAAGATCAAGGGCACTCGATAGTCGCCTCCATGCGGCCGTCGCTTGTGTCCATGCTCCGGGGCGGTTGGTTCACGCGGGGACGGGCCATCCCGGACCGGAGGCTGCGTGCGGTCGCCTTTCGGAGCCCGGATGGGATCCGGCTCGCCGGTTGGTACGGCGAGCCGGACGGCGCGACGGGGACGATCATCCTCTGCCACGGCGTGCCGGGAAGCAAGCGCGACATGGCGGGCCTGGCCCGCGCGCTCCTGGACGCCGGCTTCGGCGTGCTCGCCTTCGACTTCCGGAACTGGGGCGGCAGCGAGCGCACATCGGTCACGCTGGGCTACCGGGAGGTCCAGGACGTCCTGGGCGCCGTCGCGTTCGTCCGGCAGCGGGCTGGACCGCGTCACCGGATCGGTGTCGTCGGGCTCTCGATGGGCGCCGCGGCGGCGATCCTCGCGGCCGCCGAGACGCCGGTGATCGACGCGGTCGTCGCGGACAGCAGCTACGCGCGTCTCGACCGCGCCGTCGAGCGCGTCGCGCGCCGGGTCTGGGGGCCCCTCGCGTCCCTGGCGTGGCGCCGGACGCGGCGGCTCGGTGAGCGCCTCGTCGGGGCGCCGCTGGCGTCGGTCGCTCCCATCGACGCGATCGCCAAGATCAGTCCGCGCCCCGTCCTGATCATTCATGGAATGCAGGACCGGTTGACCGACGTCGGGGATGCCCGGGCCCTCTACGGCGCGTGCGGGGACCCCAAATCGCTCTGGATCGTCGAGCAGGCCGGGCATGCGCGGACGCGTCGCGTCGGGACCCGGGAGTACGATCGGCGCGTCATCGGGTTCCTGCGGGAGCACGTCGCCACGATGACGTGACGGGGGGAAGCGCCGTGCGGCAGCCGCCGTCGATCACGGAGTTTCGGCCGGCCAGACCCAGCCGGACCTTCATCAGGCTGATGCGATTGGTGAACCGGTTCTACGCGATGCCGCGGGCGCGTGTCTCCTGCGAGATCCGAGACACGAACACACTCCGGACCCTCCCCCCGGGTGTCCTGATTACGCCCAACCACTCCGACTTCGCCGATGCCATGGTGGTGACGGAGCTGATGCGCCGGACCGGCCGGTTTGCGACCTTCATGGCGACCCGGGAGAATTTCGACGCCAACCACGGCCTCAACGGTCTCGTCACGCAGTGGATGGGCGGGTTTTCCGTCAACCGCGGCGGGGAGAACGCGAAGTGCCAGCAATTTGCGAAAGACATCCTGAAGCGGGGGCGGTACGACCTGCTCGTCTTCCCCGAAGGCGAAGTCTACCTGCTGAACGACCTGGTGATGCCGTTCAAGCCGGGCGTCGCGATGCTCGCGCTCGACGTCGCGAGCGAAAACCGCAAGGAGGGATATTCCGGCCGCCCCGTCGTGATCGTCCCCGTCGCGATCAAGTACGGCTACCTGGACGACGTCACACCGGCGCTGGACCGGCTGGCGGCGGACCTGGAGGCGGCGTATTTCGGGGAGCGCCGGACGGGTCCGCTCTACGACCGCATCTACGCGATCGGGGTCGAGTTGCTCGGCCGCAAAGAGGAGGAATGGGGCCTCCGCTCCGACCCGGCGTGGACCGTCTACGACCGCGTGCATCACATCCAGAAATTTCTCCTCGACAGCCTGGAGCGCCGCTATCTCGGCCGGGTGCGGGACGAGTTCCCGTTTGACCGGGCCCGCCGGCTGATGCTCCACCTGCTCGAAGCGCTGGACGCTCTGCGCGTTCAACCGGATCTCTCCGATGCGGAGCGGAAGGCGCGGACGGCGGACCTCCGGCGAGACCTCGAGCGGGCGGAGGCCGCGGCCCGCTCGGTGTCCTTTGCCGACGATTACGTGCTCAACCGTCCGACGCCGGAGCGCATGGCCGAGACGTTGACGAAGCTCGAACGGGAGATCCGCGGCCGCTACGTGGAACTGCCCAAGGTGAGACGCTCGGCGGCCGTCACGGTCGGCGAGCCGATCGACGTGCGCGGGTACCTCGCCGCGTACGACGCCCGGGGCACCCGCAAGGAAACCATCTTGCGGCTCACCCGCGACCTTCAAACAGGCATCCAAACGATGATCGACGCGGCCAACGCCGCCGGCGGCGCGGGCGTCCGGGCGTGAATCTCGCGAACGCGCGCGCGGTGCGCTGGGCGGGGCGTTTCCTCGAGCGGCTGACGCAGCATCAACTCGCCGAGCAGGCGACGATCATCGCGTTCAACATCATCTATGCGATGTTTCCCCTGGCACTCTCGCTCGCGGCGATCGGGGGGTTTGTCTACCGGGGCGGCCCCGCGCGGGCGGGCCTCCTGCACGCGATCCGCGCCGCGTTTCCCGCGGAGGTCGCCCGCGAGATGGCCGACGTGATCAACGCCGCCGGGAACCACTCGGGGCTCCTCGGCCTGGTCGGGTTCCTTGCGCTGTTCTGGGCCGGCTCGAATCTGTTCACCGCGATCGAAACGAGCTTCGCCCGGGTCTTCGGCGCGCCGTCGCGTGGGATCGTGCAGCAGCGCCTGGTCGCCTTCCTCATGATCCTGGTGTTTTCGGCGTTGCTCGTCTTGTCCGTGGCCGCTTCGAATGTCGCGCTGCTCGCGGGAGCGCACCGCGGCCCGATGCCCGGGTGGGGACGGATCCTCGGGCTGCTCGGCGGCTGGGTATTCGCCGCGCTGATGCCGTTCGTGCTCTACGCGGTGGTGCCGAACGTGCGGCTACCCTTTCGCGCCCTCTGGCCGGGCGCCGTGCTGGCCGGGACCGCCCTCCAACTCATCACGCTGGTGTTTCCGCTTTACATCCGGTACCTTGCCGGCGTGAACCGGTTCGGCGACGCCTTCAGCCTGACGTTCCTCCTCATGACGTGGTCGTACATGGTGGCGTTCATCTTGTTGGCGGGGGCGGAGGTCAACGCGCTTCGCCGCGCCGGCCGTGACCCAGCCGCGACGCCAGCAGCGCGGCCTCCGTCCGGTGGTTGAGCTGCAGTTTGGACAGGATGCTGCTGATGTGATGCTTGACGGTCTTTTCCGCGATGGACAGGCGGGCGGCGATATCGTGGTTACGAAGTCCCTCCGCGAGCAGGTCCAGGACCTCCCGCTCGCGCGCTGTGAGCTCGGAGAACCGCTGCGCCCGCTCGGGATCCGGCTCCGCGACGCGGGTGAATTCGCGAATCACCCGGCCGACGAGGCCGGGGTGCAGGATCCCCTCGCCGTCCCGGACGGCGCGCACCCCCCGGAGGATCTCTTCCGGGCTCGCGTCCTTGAGGAGGTAGCCCCGGGCCCCCGCCTGTAGCGCGCGAAAGACACGGTCGTCGTCCGTGTAGATCGTGAGGATCACGACCTTCACGCTGGGCGCCCGCTCGGCGAGCCGGCGCGTCGCCGCGATGCCGTCGAGACGCGGCATGCCGATGTCCATCAGGACGACGTCGGCCTGCCGCGCCACCGCGAGTTCCACCGCCTCGTCGCCGTCCGCGGCCTCCCCGACGATCTCGATATCGGGCGCCATGCCGAGTAGGCTCGTGAGGGCACGCCGCAGGACGCTCTCGTCATCGGCCACGAGCAGCCGGATTTTTGGGGGCGCCCCGCTCACGGCATTCCCTCGCGCGGCCGTGCGGCGGCGCGCAGCGGGAGCGAGAACGTCACGGTCGTGCCGCCCGACGGGTTCGAGGCGACGTCGAGCGTGCCGCCGAGCTCCGCGGCCCGCTCGCGCATGTGCTCCAGCCCAAATCCACCCCAATGGCCGTCGCGTCCGGCGTCGATGCCGACGCCGTTGTCTGCGACGCTGCAGGTCACGGCATCCGCGGAGCGGCCGAGGGTCACTGCCACGTGGTCCGCGCGGGCGTGGCGTACCACGTTCGTCAGTGCCTCCTGGAGGATTCGCCGGAACGCAAACTCCGAGGCGGGCGACAGCGGAATCTCCGCCGGACCGGCGCGCACCTCGGTGGTGATGTCCGTACGGGTGGACAACGCGGCGAGGTGTTGCCTGGCGGCGGCGACGGCGTCTCCCGCCGCCGGTCCCGGGGACCGGAGTCCGAGGACCAGGAGGCGGATCTCGTCGAGCCCCTGCCGGAGCAGGCGCTTGAGATCGGGCAGGAGCGCGGCGGCGCGCTGGGGGTCCGTCGGCAGCAGCCGCTCGACGAGCTCCACCGACTGCGCCCCCGCGGCCAGGATGTGGCCCACGCCGTCGTGGATCTCGCGGGCCAGCCGGCGGCGCTCTTCCTCAAGCAGAAGCTGCTCGCCGAGGTACGCGATTTCCCGACCGTGCGCCGCCTCCCGCCAGGCCACCCAGGCCGCGCCGACGCTCGCGAGTAACAGGAAGAAGAGGCGGTAGACCGCCACCCACATCGCGTCGAAGGACGACGGCCGCGTCGCGAGCGCATACCCCAGGGTCACCCAGCCGCTCAGCGCGACCACCAGCCACAGGTCGAGCGTGACGGCCCCCTCGCCGAGCACGAAGAAGTACGCGAGGTAGAAATCCGAGGCCAGCCCGCCGAGAAGGCGCACCACCGCGCTGACGAACGCCGCATCGACGAAGAGAAATGTGTACTCCGCCCACGCCGGGATCTCGCCCCGCAGCACGAGGCCGGTCCGCACGGCGAGATACAGCACCGCGACACCCGCCAGCCGGTAGAGAAACGACGGCCAGGGGCCGAGCAACACCCGCCACAACGCGAGTCCTCCGAAGAGGATCCAGGCGAGAAGAGTGACCGCCCGCTGCCGGCGGGTCCAGATGCCCCGGGGACGCTCGCGATCAGGCATCGGCACGCCATTTTCGACGGCCCGGCCCAACCCTCCCGTGGGCCCTTCGACCGATGCGCATCCGGACGGAACCGCCTATTGTCGGAGGTGGATCGGATTGGACGTCGGCTGAGGGGGAGCAGACATGGCGTCGGTCGAGCAGGTCGGTCCGGAGCTATCGGTCCTTGTCGGGGTCCTGGGGCTAGTGAGCCTGCTGGTGCTTTACTTCGCCCTCGGTCATATCCCGTGGATCTGGGAACGCTGGGCGGCGTGGTGGCTCGGCCTTTGGGGCGCGCCCGTCACGCTGCCGGCGTGCCCGTACCCGCAGTGCGGCACCTGGATTCCGTGGTAGAGCACAGGAATCACCGGCCGAACACCGAACGTCCCGCCACGAGAACCGAACCTCTTCGCTTCTCGCCTCGATATGCTCGGTCATGGGAGGTGCGCGCATGCCGGCGGTCTCGTACACCCACGGCGCCAGCTCGACCCCGCTGCTCGGCGAGACGATCGGCGAGAACCTCCGGCGTACCGTCGAGCGCCACCCGGGCCGCGACGCGCTGATCGTGCCGCACCAAGGTTATCGCGCCACCTACGGCGCCTTCTGGGACCAGGTGGATGTCGCCGCACGCGGCCTGCTCGCCCACGGCGTGCGCAAGGGCGACCGCGTCGGCATCTGGGCGCCGAACCGGTACGAGTGGGTGATCGTGCAGTACGCCACGGCGCGGATCGGCGCGATTCTGGTCAACATCAACCCGGCGTACAAGACCGCCGAGCTGGAATACGCGCTTACGCAGGCCGGGATCAGCGTCCTCCTCCTCGCCCGCGCGTTCCGGCAGTCCGACTACGTTGGCATGCTGGCGGACGTGCGGTCCCGGTGCCCCGATCTCCGGGAGGCGCTGGTGCTCGAGGAGTCGTGGGAGACGCTGTTGCGCGATGCGGACCGTGTGCCGGCGGCGCGGCTCGCGGAGGCGGAAGCCGCGCTGCAGTTCGACGATCCCATCAATATCCAGTACACGTCGGGGACGACGGGGTTTCCCAAGGGGGCGACGCTGTCGCACCACAATATCCTGAACAACGGGTTCTTCATCGGCGAGGCGCTGCGGTACACGGAGCGCGACCGCGTCTGCATCCCGGTGCCGTTCTACCACTGCTTCGGGATGGTGCTCGGGAACCTCGCCTGCACCACCCACGGCGCCTGCATGATCGTCCCGGGCGAATCGTTCGCCCCGCTGCCCGTGCTGGAAACGGTGCAGGCGGAGCGCTGCACCTCCCTGTACGGCGTGCCGACGATGTTCATCGGCGAGCTGGAACATCCGCGGTTTGCCGACTTCGACCTGTCGACGCTTCGCACCGGCATCATGGCCGGCTCTCCCTGCCCGGTCGAGGTGATGAACCGGGTGCAGTCGCAGATGCACATGGCCGAGGTGACGATCGCCTACGGCATGACCGAGACGTCGCCGGTGTCCACGCAGAGCGCCACCGACGACCCGCTGGAGAAGCGCGTGTCCACCGTCGGGCGCGTGCACCCGCACGTGGAGATCAAGATCGTGGATCCGGCCACGGGCCACGTGGTACCGCGCGGCGCCCCGGGCGAATTGTGCGCCCGCGGCTATCTCGTCATGCTCGGTTATTGGAATCAGGAGGCGGCGACCCGGGAGGCCATCGACGTCCAGCGGTGGATGCACACCGGCGATCTCGCCACCATGGACGACGACGGCTACCTCAACATCGTCGGGCGCATCAAAGACATGATCATTCGGGGCGGCGAGAACGTCTATCCCCGGGAGGTCGAGGAGTTCCTCTACAAGCACCCCGCCGTGGCCGACGTCCAGGTGATCGGTGTGCCCAGCCGGCAGTACGGTGAAGAGGTGATGGCCTGGGTCAGGCTCCGCGAGGGCGCGTCCGCGACCGGCGACGAGCTGGCCGAGCACTGCCGCGGGAGGATCGCGACTTTCAAGATCCCGCGCTACTGGAAGTTCACGGATACGTTTCCGATGACGGTCACCGGCAAGATCCAGAAGTTCCGGATGCGCGAGATCGCAGTTGCCGAACTGGGCCTCGAGGACGCCGCCGCGGTGCGGACGGCCTGACGGGAACGGGCGGCGCCGCCGGCGCGACGCACCGTGCGCCGCCACGGCCGGTCAGGATTCCGCGGGCCCGGGGACCGGCGCCGTTCGCGCCACGTATTCGGAGAATGAAGCGCCCTGCGCCATGCACCGGTTGCGCGCCAGCGGCATGCCGACGAGGGCCTCCAGCCACCGGTGCACGGCCGCGCAGATGTCGGGATGCGCGGCCGCGAGGATCATCACGGGACAATTGTGCTCGCGAAGCGTGTAGGCGCCGGCGCTCCACTCGAGCGTGGGCAGAAAGCCCCGTTCCCTCAGGATCTGCTGCGCCATCTTGACCCGCGCCCGCCCGTGAAGCCCGCCGACCCTGGGAAGATCCCGGGCCACCCAACCGTCGCCCAGGCGCTCGAGCACGCGGGTGAACGTTTTCGGATTGTCCCGCTTGAGGCCGTCCAGCAGCGCCGCGGCGAATTCCTCGTACCGTTTCGGAAACACCCAGTCGGCGGCGTCCGTCACGACGTACAGCGTGCTCGGCCGGCGCCGCCCGGCACGTAGGCCGCCCCGCGTGACAAGCCCTTCGGCGCGCAGCGCGCTTAGGTGGCTCACGACGGCGGTCCGCGTCAGATGGAGGGACCGCGCCAAGTCCTGAACGGTCTGGCCGCCGCGGACGCGCAAGAGTTCGACGATCCGGCTCCGGGTATCATCCATCGCGTCCCATCCTACCCGGTGGCGGCATCGTATGTCAATTGTAACAAAAATATCTTAACTAATTGACTTTTTCTAGCCGCGTGGTACGGTGCGAACGACACGGTGCGGATCTCGGGAGGTGGTCGCGATGCGCGGACTCGGTGCGATCGTACACGCGTTGGCTGGGGGACAACGCACGGCGCGATTGATCGTGGGCATCCTGGTAGCGGCGAGCCTAACGGCATGGGTCGTGCCGCCCCCGGCCCAGGGCGGGCCGGCGCCGAATCCGGCGAAGGTCGCGGAGCTCAAGATGACCCTGCGCGGGCTCTACGACGACCACGTGTTTTGGGTCAGGGATCTCGTGATCGCGACGCGGCTCGGCATCAAGGGCGCGGCCGGCGAAGCCGACGAATACGGCCTGAAGAACGCGAAAGCCATCGGGGCGTCTATCGCGCCCGTATACGGGCAGGCGGCGGCCGATAAATTCACCGCGTTGTTCGTCGGCCACTACCTGGCGGTGAAGGGCTACATGAAGGCCGCCTTCGCCAACGGCTTCCGAGGCGATGCGGCGCAAAAGAAGGCGGCGCTTGGGGCACTGCAGCGCAACGGCAAGGCGATCGCCGCCTTCGTCGCCTCGGCCAACCCCAACCTGCCCCAAGGGGCGGTCTACGGCCTGCTGGTGAGCCACGTCCAGCACCACGTCATGGAAATCGACGCGGTCGTAAAGGAGGATTGGTCCGGCGAGGCGGACGAGTGGGAGCCGATGATCAAGCAGATCAACTCGCTCACCGACGCGCTGGCCGACGGCATTGCCAAACAGTTCCCCAATAAGTTTCAATAGCCGGTAAGGAAGGCCGTCCGATTGGGAGGACTGCCATGCCCCACTACACCTACCTCATCGTCGGCGCAGGCATGACCGCCGATGCCGCCATTGGGGGAATCAGGGAGGTCGATCCCAACGAATCGGTCGGCCTCATCGGAAGCGATCCCCACCCGCCCTACAACCGGCCCCCGCTATCCAAGGCGCTGTGGAAGGGAAAACCGCTCGACAGCATCTGGCGATCCACCGACCGCCGGGGCGCCGATCTCCATCTGGGGCGGACGGTCCGCGCGCTCGATCCGGCGGGGCGCAGCGTCACGGACGACCGTGGAACCGTCTACACGTGGGACCGGCTGCTGCTGGCCACCGGCGGGGCCCCGAAGCGGCTGACGTTTGGGGACGACGCGATCATTTATTATCGGACGCTCGATGATTACACACGGCTGCGGGAGCTCACCGAGCGAGGCCGGCGGTTCGCCGTGATCGGCGCCGGCTTCATCGGGTCGGAGATCGCGGCGGCCCTCGCGATGAACGGCCGGCAGCCCGTCATGATCTTTCCGGGGCCCGGGATCGGCCATCATATATTCCCGCCGGACCTGTCTCAATTTCTCAACGGGTACTACCGGGAGAGGGGCGTGGACGTGCGCCCGGGCGAGACGGCGGCCGGCCTCCAACCGGAGGAGAACGGTCGGGCGATTCTCCTCACGCGGGGCGGGCAGCGACTCGCGGTCGACGGCGTCGTAGCGGGGATCGGCATCGCCCCCAACACGGCGCTGGCCGAAGCAGCCGGTCTATCGGTCGAGGACGGCATCGTCGTCAACGAGCGGCTCGAGACGACGCGTGCGGCGGTCTACGCGGCGGGCGACGTCGCCCTGTTCCCCGCGCCGGCGCTCGGACGGCGCATCCGGGTCGAGCACGAAGACAATGCCAACACGATGGGCCGGGCCGCCGGCCGCGCCATGGCCGGCGCCGAGGAGCCCTACCGGCATCTGCCGTTCTTCTACTCCGACCTGTTCGACCTGGGCTACGAGGCGGTGGGGGACCTGGATTCGCGCCTGGAGACGGTGTCGGACTGGGTGGAGCCGTTCCGCCAGGGCGTCGTCTACTATCTGCAGCACGGCCGCGTGCGGGGCGTCCTGCTGTGGAACACCTGGGGCCAGGTCGACGCCGCGCGGCAGCTCATCGCGGAGCCGGGCCCCTTCCGCCCGGCCGACGTCAGGGGGAGACTGCCCGTCAAGTCCTAACGGTCCTCGCAGGCGACCGGTGCCGCGGCGTCGAGTGGGACGCCGAGGAGCGGGCGTCGCGGCCTCGAATACCGCCTCGACGGCGCGGGAGAGACACCCGCGGCGGTCCCGGCGAGCACGCGCCGGGCGGGAGGCAGACCGAATGATCCCAACGCTCGCCTTCGGGCGGACCGGACACGAGAGCATGCGGACGATCTTCGGTGCGGCGGCGCTGGCGCGGCTCACGCAGGATGAAGCCGACCCCGTCCTCGACCTCCTCCTACGCCACGGGGTCAACCACATCGACGTCGCCGCGAGTTACGGCGACGCCGAACTGCGGCTCGCGCCGTGGCTCCGGACGCACCGCGATCGCTTCTTCCTCGCCACCAAGACGGGAAGCCGCGCGTACGACGCGGCGAAGCGCCAGATCCATCTTTCGCTGGAGCGCCTGGGCGTGGAGCGCGTCGACTTGATCCAGCTCCACAATCTCGCCGACCCGATCGAGTGGGATACCGCGCTCAGTGCGGGCGGCGCGCTCGACGCCTGCGTCGAGGCGCGCGAGCAGGGCTTGGTGCGATACATCGGCGTGACCGGGCACGGCACGCAAATCGCGGCCACGCACCTGCGCAGCCTGGAGCGGTTCGATTTCGATTCGGTGCTGCTGCCGTACAACTACGTGATGATGCAGGATCCCCACTACGCGGCGATGTTCGAACGCCTCGTCGCCGCGTGCCGCGAGCGGAACGTGGCCGTGCAGACGATCAAGGCCATCGCCCGCCGCCCGTGGTGGGGCCGCGAGCGTACGCGCACCACCTGGTACCAGCCGCTCGAGGATCAGCGCGACATCGACCTCGCGGTGCACTGGGTCCTCTCACGCCCGGGCATTTTCCTCAACACCGTCGGTGACATCGCGCTCTTGCCGAAGGTGCTGGACGCCGCCGGCCGTTTCACGGCCGCGCCGGGTGCGGCGGCGATGCGCGAGGCGACCGCGCGGCTCGAGATGCTTCCCCTGTTCGTCTGAGGGCCGGGCGCGGGATTCAGCCGGGCCCGCCGTCCGTCAGGACCCGTCGCCGGGCAGGAAATCCAGCCGCACCGGATACGCGGACCCGCCCTCGGGTGACGTCCAGATGTCCAACGGCCACCGCCCGGGCGGCACGCGGTAGCGGCCGACTTCCCAGCGGGCGTCGCGGGCCAGCGGCGGGATGTCGACGAGGGTGCCGTTGACGACCAGCGTGCCGGCGGCGGGCCCGTGCCGCGGCGAGAGCTCCACGGTGAGGAGCACCGGACGGGTCGAAGGATTGACGCAGTCGACCCGGAGATGATAGACGACCCCGTAGTTCCCCTTCAGCATGTGGTGCTGTTGAGGGCTCGTCAGAAAGCCGCCCGCCGCGAGCAGAAGACCGCGCGGCTGATCCAACAGCGCCTCGAAGTGCTCTTCGATCAACGGCAGTTTGAAAACGCCGAACGGATGGGTGCCCACCCTGGCGAGAAAACTGGCCGGGGTGATGTCGGCTTCCGAGGCCCCGGGAAGGTAGGCGAGCACGACGACGGTGAGACGCCCCGACGCGATCTTGATTTGCGCGAGCCCGCTGATAACGTCTTGCGGCCGGAGGACGGTTGTCATGAGCGGCTTCCATTGGTGCGGCGCGATGCTCACGGCCGCCGCCGTGTCCGAGAGGAGCGCGTGCCAGAATCTGACGGCCGCGAGGTGTCCGGCGACCATGGGATCCGGCGCGGGACCGCCGGCCCCCAGCGTCACCTCGAGCCGCGCCGGGACATCATCGTCGTCACGCGCCCACACCTGCACGGCCATCGGAGACGTCGGATGCCCGTTCTCGTGATGGTACAACAGCCGGACACACGTGGCGTTGCCGGTCTCCGCGAAGAAGAGTCCCCGCGTCTCCCGTACGGTTTCCGGATTGTCGCTGACGAGGAGCGAGTCGGCCTGACACAGGCGCGGGAGGTCCTGCCCGGCGCCGGCAGGCGGGGCTCCATTGAGCGCCGCCGCGCAGCACAACCCCACCACCACGGACCAAGAATTCATCCGTCTGCGAGAAGGCGCGGACGAGGTGGTCCGGAGGCTCACCCGAGCCGGCGTCCGGTGCCCGCCCATTCGAAGCGCACCGGAGAGGCGCTCGTCGATTCCACAACCCGTTGCGCCGATCGGGACCCTTCCGCGCCCCCGCGGGACGAGGACGTCCTCCTGCTTGGCGCGACCACCTTGGGATTCGGGAAGAAGAGCGTGATACTGTGCAGACTGATGGCCACGAAGTGGGCCACGATGAGGTCTTCGCCGTGGCCCTGCAACTTCGTGATCCGGGCGTCGGTCAACGGGATGAAGGCTCTCCCCTGTCCGTTCAAGTCATCGAGTATGCGCCGGCCGTCGTCGAAAGTGTGATAGAACCCCTCAATCCGATGGGTCGCCGTGTAGATGACGACGGGCAGGAGCCCCTTGTTGACGTGAAACGGCGACGCCACGCCTTCCCCCCCGCTTAGAATTCGCCCATGACCGAACCGCCCACGTCGCAGCGCCGGCGGTTCTTTTGTACCCGGGCTCGAACGATGGTAGACCTAATCATGATCGACGGTGGGTCGACGGCATGTCCACCGCCGATAAACACGCGCCAGGCGCCGCGGGCAGGTGTACCGTTGGTGCCCGGCCGCGTCCGACGGGTGCGGGGAGACTCTCTACGACAGCTGCGGGACGACCTCGGCCGCCAGGCGCTCCATCTGCTCCGCTTCATCGAAGAGCGGATTGAGCAGGATCATCCCGGCGCCCGCGTCCGCCACCTCGCGGAGCCCCGTCACGCATGCCTCCGGCGGACCGAAGACGGCGACGGCCTCGAGGTTTTGTAGTCCAAAATGCCGGTAGAGTTCGTGCAGCGCAGCGCCGATCCGCCGCCGGGCGCGTACGACGTCATGGTCCACGGCGAGGTAGACGCGTTTGGCGATCGGGAATCCCGCGGCCGGTCGTCCACTCTCCGCGAGCGCGTCGCGCAGAATCCGCACCTGCTCGGCGAACCGGCCGGTGGTCTGCGATCCGGCGCCGAAGAAGCCGTCGCCGTGCCGGACGGCACGCCGCACCGCCGCCGGATGGCTGCCGCCGAACCAGATCGGCGGGTGCGGCTTCTGAAACGGCTTGGGCTCCATGGCCGCCTCGTCGAGCCGCCAGAAGCGGCCCGTGAACGTGACCCGGGGTTCGGTCCACAGCGCCTTCATCAGCTGAAGCCCCTCGACGAACCGCGCGACCAGTCGATCCGGATCGACCGCGAACGCGGAGAACATTCGACCGCGCCCCCCGGTGCCGACACCCACCTCGAGCCGGCCTCGGCTGAGCTGGTCAAGCGTGGCGAGGCTCTTGGCCAGATGGACCGGGCTGTACAGGGGCGTGACGAACACGGCGCATCCCAGACGCAGCCGCTCGCTGCAGGCGGCCGCGTAGGTCATGGTCTCCATCGGTCCCAAATGGGGCAACGAGCCCAGCACCTGCTCCTGCGTCCAGGCGCTGTCGAACCCGAGCGCCTCGGCCCGCGCCAGGTAGGCGCGGAAGGCGGCCGGATTGAACGTCCCGTCGGCGACGAACTGCGGGATGGCGATGCCAAATCGCATGCGCGTTCCCTCCTCGGTGTCAGATGATGGACGCGGAGCCGATCGGTGACCTCAACGCGGCATCGCGGCGGTCACGCGCCACGCGAGCACGGCGGTGGCGGCGGCCAGCACACTCGCGCCCGGATACACGACGCCGAGGGGGACGTGACCGACGTCCCTGATGGGACCGATCCCAAAGGCCGCCAAGCCGTAGCCGATCATGTAGACGGTGACCAGCTCGCCGGAGACGGTCGCGGCGCGCGTCGAAAACCTCTGTTCCGCGAGGCTGATGCTCAGCGGGAAAAATGCCGAGCACCCCACTCCGGCGATGCCGAAGGCGGCGATGCCCGCCGCCGCGCGGTGACTCGCCGCCGGAATCGCCAGAAACGCCGCGAGGATGAGGAGCGGCAGGGCGCGATAGATCCAGCGCACGGGGATCCAGATCGCGATCGCCGCGACGGCGACGCGGCCGGCCGTGACGAACGCCCAGAACGCGGTCAGCGCGAATTCGGCCGAGGCGAGGGAGAGCCGCCGGTCCTCGTGGAGATAGATCGTGGCCCAGTTGCCGAACGCGGTCTCGCAGACACCGTAGAGGAGGACCGCGGCGGCATACGGCCAGAGACCGACCGGCCGCTCCCGGGGCATCTCGATCGCCGCCGCCCGCGGCACGGGGTCCTCCTCGCCGCCGCGCAGGGGTTGGCCGAGGGCGGCGAGGCCGAGGAGCATGAAGCCCGACGCGACGGCGACCGGCAGCGCCCACCACGCCGCGCCGGCGGAGACCGCGATCAAGACCGGCGCCAGCGCCGAGCCGGTGCCGAGAAACGCGTGCAGGGCGGGAATCGCGACGTCGCTGCGTGTGGGGAAGAATTCCTCGACGTACGTGTTGAGCGCCATCAGGGTGGTCCCGAACCCCGCGCCGAGGGCCGCCGTCGCCACGAGCAGCAGCGCGTAGGCGGCCCCGTGTGAGGCGACAAACCATTGGCTGGACGCGAGCACCACCATGGCTCCGAGATTGAAGCCCATCCCGGCGACGAAGACCCATTTCAGACCCGACCGCCGCGCAATGCCCGGCCCGAGGCTCGAACCGGCGATGGCCAACACGACGAGCGGTACGAACAGAGCGCCGTACTCGCTGTCGCTGAGATGGTAGAGTTTCGGATTGGTCAGGATGGTGCTGACCGCGGGAAACGTGATCAGGCTCAGGCCCTGCGCGAGGCCGGTGAGGTAGACGACGCCGACTTCGCCCCGGCGCGGCGTCACGATATCTTCCACGGCGGAAAGTGTAGCATGCCGGAAGGAGATGATCCGCACGATGCCTCCGGCCATGCTCGAAAGGGTCCAATGCAGGGCGGCAAACGTCTTTGACCATGGGTGCTGAGCGGCTACGGTGAAGACGGCGGGGGCGCCGTTCGCGGATCTCGCCGGGGTGCTGGACGAAGTGCGCCGGACGGGGTCCATCACCGCCAAGGTCAATTGCCTCGCGCGCTACCTCGGGACGCTCGCGGACGACGATCTCCGGCGCGCGTGCGCGTTCCTCGCCGGACGGCCGTTTCCGCCGGGCGACGGGCGCCGGCTCGGTGTGGGGTGGGCCGCGATCCTCCAGGTGCTGCGCGACCTCACCCGCGCCCCCGACGCGGACGTGCGCGGCACCTACCGGGCCCACGGCGACCTCGGCGACACCGCGGCGTCGTTGCTCGCGCGGTACCCGCGGGCGGCCGGGCTCTTTCCGGAACCGCTCACCCTCGCGCATGTGGAACAGGAATTCACCGCGATCGCGGCCGCCCGGGGCGCTGCGTCACGGGGCGCCAAGACGACGACGCTCGCACGGCTGCTCGGCGACGCGTCGCCGCGGGAAGCCGCCTATCTCATCAAGATCATGACGTCCGACATGCGGATCGGCCTGCGGGAGGGCTTCTTGCTCCCGGCAATTGCGGCGGCGTTTGGACGCGATGCCGGGACGGTCCGGCAGGCGGCGCTTCTCATCGCGGATCCGGGCGAGGTCGCGCTTCGCGCCCGCGCCGGCACACTGCAGCAGGTGACGCTGGTGCCGGGCCGGCCCTTCCGGTTCATGCTGGCCAGTCCTGTGGCGGCTCCGGCCGAGGCCCTCGACGAGCGGACGCCGGCCCTGTGGGTCGAGGACAAGTACGACGGGATCCGAGTGCAGGCGCACCGCACCGCCGGCGGCGTGCTCATCCTATCCCGCACACTCGACAACGTGACGGCCGCGTTCCCGGAACTGCCACCGGCCCTCGCCGCGCGGACCGGCGCCTTCGTCATCGACGGCGAGATCGTCGCCTGGCGGGACTCCCGGGCCCTCGCGTTCGGCCGGCTTCAGCAGCGGCTGCAACGCCGGAATCCCGGCGCGCTCCTCCACGAGATCCCGGTCGTGCTGGTCGCCTTCGATCTCGTCCACCTCGATGGCCGCGACCTTCTCGGCGTGCCGCTCACGGAGCGGCGCGCAGCCCTCGAGGCACTCCGCCTCCCGCCGCCGGTGCGTCTCAGCGCCGCCGCCGCGGCCCGGACGCCGGCCGACCTCGCCACCCGGTTCGCCGAAGCCCGCGCCGCCGGCAACGAAGGCATCGTCATGAAGCGTCCCGATGCCCCGTACCAACCCGGCCGGCGGGGGCGGCTCTGGACCAAGTGGAAGCCGGGCGTCGGCACACTCGACGTGGTGGTGATTGCCGCCGAGTACGGCCACGGCAAACGCGCGGGCGTGCTGTCAGACTACACCTTCGCGGTACGGGACGGCACGAGGCTCGCGACCATCGGGAAGGCGTACTCCGGATTGACGGACGCGGAGATCAAGGAGCTGACCGCCTGGTTCCTTGCGCACACGCGGCAGGACCTCGGCTTCATGCGCATCGTCGAGCCCGCCGTCGTCCTCGAAGTCGCGTTCGACGCGGTCACGCGAAGCAACCGGCACGACTCCGGCTTCGCCCTGCGGTTTCCGCGGATCGCCCGGATTCGCCCGGACAAGCCGTCTGAGGAGATCAACTCGCTGGACGACGTGCGCGAGTTGTTCGCCCGCCTCGCGTCGCGGACAGACCACCCGCCTCAAGGCACCGCGACCGGGCGTTGACCGATCCCGCGGTGGCACACTACCGGGGTCACTATAAGGTGATCATATGTCCGGCGGGGAAGGGCCTTAATAAACAGATCGGGAAGGTTTGCAGCAATTCACGGACCGAGGCGTGCCCGGCTCTCAACGAAACGACAATCTTCGCTTAACCTGATCCCGAGAGGAGTGATTGTGCGTGCGGCTCGCCGGCCTGCTGGTCCTGGCCATGCTTGTGGGCGCACTGAGCACCGCGGTCCACGGCGCCCCCGTTCGCGGAGGCGTACTCAATATCGCCATCGATTCCGACCCGCCGTCCCTCGACCCGCACAAGACGCCGAGCAGCAGCATCGCCCACGCTCTTCTGTACGGCACCCTCGTCACCGTGGACCGGCGGACGGGCGAATTCGTGCCCAACCTCGCCGACTCGTGGACGATCAGCGCCGACGGGAAGATTCTCACGTTCAGGCTGCATTCAGGCGTGCGGTTCCACGACGGCACGCCGTTTACGTCCGAAGCGGTGAAGGCCACGATCGATCGTCTGATCGACCCGGCGACGGCCGCGCCCGGCGCAAGCTGGATCGGGCCGATCGAGCGGGTGGAAACGCCGGATGCCCTGACCGCGCGGCTGGTGTTCAAGCAGCCCTACGCGCCGATCTTCTCGTCCCTGCGAATTCCGTTCCTGGCCATGCTGTCGCCGGCGGCCATCGCCAAGTACGGCAAAGACTACGGGCAGAATCCCGTCGGGACGGGCCCGTTCAAGTTTCGGCAGTGGATACCCGGCGACCGCATCGTCCTCGACCGGTACGCCGATTACTCGTGGGGGCCAAAATTCTACCAAAACCGGGGGGCGCCGTACGCCGATACCGTGATCCTGCACATCGTTCCCGACGAGTCGACCCGGGGAATCGCGTTCGAGCGGGGCGACCTCGACATTCTGCCCACCGCGCCGGCAAAGGAGGTCGCGCGTTTGCGGCAGAGTGGCAAGTACCAGGTGTTTCAAACGGCCGAGGACGGCGGCCTCTATCTCGGCCTGAACGTCACGAAACCACTCTTGAGCGACGTCCGGGTCCGTCAGGCCCTCGGCTACGCGATCAATCGGAACGAGGTCGTCGACTACGCCCTGGAACGGCTGGCCGTGCCGATGGACAGTCCGCTGGCTCCGACGATCTGGGGCTACGCGAAGGGCTTGAAGCACGCCTATCAGTACGAGCCGGACCGGGCGCGGCGGCTGCTCGGCGAGGCGGGGTGGGCGCCCGGTCCCGGCGGGATTTTGCAGAAGGACGGCCGGCCGCTTGCCTTCACCGTGTGGACGTACCCGCGTGAGACAAATGTGCGGATTGCCATCGTGCTGCAGAGCCAGCTCAGGAAGATCGGCGTGCAGATGAACATCGAGCAGATCGAGGTGGCGACGCTGCTGGCGCGGACGGCCAAAGGCGACCAGGACGCGATCCTGATCAGCTACGGCTGGCCGGACGCCGACATCCTCTATTACTTCTTTCACAGCAGCCGGATGGCCAGCACGAACCGGGTGCATTTCTCCAACCCGCAGGTGGACCGGTTCCTCGAGCAGGGCCGCGTGACGGTCGATCCGCAGAAGCGGCTCGCGGTCTACCGCGGCCTCCAGGAGCTCCTGCTCGAGCAGGCGCCCTGGATTCCGCTGGCCAGCCCGATCGACGTGACGTTCGTCCAGCCGCGCGTCCGCGACCTGTATGTCGACAAATTCGGCACGCTGCTGCTCGACGACGCATATCTCCAGAAGTAGCGGCGGTGCAACGCTACCTCGCGCAGCGGCTCCTGCAGCTCGTTCCCGTCCTGCTGGGCGTGTCGGTGCTCGTGTTCTTGATGATCCACCTGGTCCCGGGCGATCCCGCCCAGGTCATGCTTCAGGACTACGGCTCCGCCGAACAGATCGCCGCCTTCCGGCACACGCTGGGGCTGGACCGGCCGCTGCCGGTCCAGTACGGCGTCTTCTTGTGGCGCCTGCTCCACGGCAATCTGGGGCGCTCGATCCACTCCGGCCGTCCGGTGGCCGAGGAAATCGCACTACGCCTGCCCTACACGCTGCGGCTCGCAACCGCCGGCATGGCCGTCGCGATGGCCCTTGGGCTCGCGCTCGGCGTGGTCGCCGCGCTTCATCACCGGCGGCTCCTGGATTACGCGTCGATGGTCCTGGCGCTGGCCGGAATCTCGCTGCCGAG
Source organism: bacterium (assembly GCA_035945995.1). Classification (NCBI taxonomy): domain Bacteria; species bacterium. The sequence continues at coordinate 19,708 of DASYZR010000110.1, read as the reverse complement.
CTTCTGGTTTGGACTCGTGCTGATCCTGGTGTTTTCTTACTATCTGCGCTGGCTGCCCGCGGCGGGGGCCGACACCGGCGGGAGTCTTCTCCTGCCCGCCGTGACGCTCGGAACCGAGGCGGCCTCTATCATCGCGCGCCTCACCCGCAGCAGCCTCCTCGAGGTGCTGCGGCAGGAGTTCATCCGCACGGCCCGCGCCAAGGGCGCCGGCGAAACCCGGACCGTGCTGCGGCACGCGCTGAAGAACGCGCTCATCCCGGTGCTTTCAATCGTCGGACTGCAGTTCGCGGGACTGCTCGGCGGCGCCGTGATCATCGAGACGGTCTTTGGCTGGCCGGGCATCGGCCGGCTCGCCGTGGACGCGATCTTCAATCGTGACCTGCCGATGATCCAGGGCATCGTGCTGGTCGCGGCCGTGACCTTCGTCGCCGTCAACCTCTTCGTGGATCTCCTTTATGGCCTTCTCGACCCCCGCATCCGCTACGCCTGAACCCGGGGCCGCGCGGGCCGGGGCGGCACCCGGGGCCGGCCTGCGCTCGCATTATGCGATCGGCGTCCGCCGGCTCGTCCGCCACCGCGGCGCGCTTGCCGGGGCAATCGTCGTCACGGCGTTCCTCATGGGGGCGCTGCTGGCCCCCAAGCTCGCCCTGCACGATCCGGCGGGCGCACAATTCAGCCTCGCCCTCCAACCGCCGACGTGGAGGTTCCCGCTCGGCACGGACTCGTTCGGCCGCGATATCCTCAGCCGTCTCCTCTACGGCGGCCGGATCTCGCTCACGATCGGGGCGATCTCGGTCGCGCTTTCCTTTCTCCTGGGGCTGCCCCTCGGGATCGCCGCCGGATTCTTTGGAGGCCGCGCCGACAATCTGATCATGCGGGTGGTGGATGTCTGGCTGGCGTTTCCGGGGCTGCTGCTCGCGATCGGCATCGTCGCGGTGCTGGGACCGGGAATTCAAAACGTGATGCTCGCGATCGGGATCGCCGGTGTGCCCGGGGTGGCGCGTCTCGTGCGGGGATCCGTTTTGTCGGTCAAGGAAGAAGCCTACGTCGAGGTCGGCCGCGCGGTGGGCGGGAGTGACGTCCACATTATTCGGGCGCACATTCTCCCCAACGTCCTCGCACCCGTCGTCGTGTTGCTCACCCTCCGTCTCGGCACGGCGATTCTCACCGGCGTGGGCCTCAGTTTTCTCGGCCTGGGGGTGCAGCCGCCGGCGCCCGAATGGGGCGCCATGGTCGCGGAGGGCCGGACGTACCTGCGGCAGGCGTGGTGGGTGTCGACGATTCCCGGGGGCGCGATTTTCCTGAGCGTCATGGGTTTCAATCTGCTCGGCGACGGGTTGCGCGACGCACTCGATCCGCGGCTACACTGACCAGAAAGGGGAGAGAGGCTGCCTGGGTCGGATTGACGATCGACTACGCGAGCTTGGCGTGACGGTCCCGCCGCCGCCGAAGCCCGTCGCCAACGACGTTCCCGCGGAGCGCGTGGGGACTCTACTCTGCCTTGCCGGCCAGGTGTCTGGCATGGGAGGTCGTGACTGTTAAGGCGCGCTGGCCACCGATGCGGATGTTGCGCGTGGCCGGGAAGCCGCCCGGGCGAGCGCGGTCAATTGCCTGGCCGCGATCTTGACGGTCGTCGGCGCCGGCACCGCCGTCACCGCGGATCTGGAGCACATGGTGCGGATCGTGGACGGCACCCCGCAGGCTGTGCGCACTCGCGGTCGGGATCGTGAAGGGCACTGCTGCGCACTCTCACGAGCAGGTAGCGATCACACGGCCGAGGCGCATGCTTCGGGGGGACACCATTCGCGAAGATCCTCGAGCAAGGAACGGAGGGGATGACAAGCCGACGACGAACACTCGAATCCCGTTTTGTCCTGACGTCAATCACAGGCGGAAACTTCAGTGCGCATGGCTGCGGCGCTCGTGGGGGCCGACACGGAATGAGCAGAACGTCGGCGCTGCCCGCGGATGCGGTCGAAGGGGCCCGCACCATTGACGCGACCCGGCCCGCCCGGCCGGAGGTACCGTGGAGGCGGATAGGCCTGCCTGTGGTATTGCTCGTGCTCGGTGCCGTGTTCTCGCTCGTCAACCACAACTTCCTGACGGTGACGAATCTGAGTAACGTCGCCCGCCAGTACTCCCCGCTCGCGCTCATTAGCATCGGGCAGACTTTTGTCATCATCAACGGCGGCATCGACCTATCGGTGGGCGCGCTCATGGCTCTCATCAGTGTGTGCACAGCGCTGGCGATGCTGGCATGGGGCTTCCTGCCAGGGATGCTGGCCGGTCTCGCCCTGGGCACCGGCGTAGGGACTGTGAACGGGATGCTCGTCGCGCGCACGCCAATCCCACCCTTCATCGTAACGCTCGGGGCGCTGTCGATCGCCCGCGGGTCCGCGTTTACAATCAGCGGTGGCCAGCCGATCTCAGGTCTCCCAACCCCGTTGCTCTGGCTGGGGTCCGGGACCCTGGGCCCCGTGCCGGTCCCGGCCGCCGTCGCGATTGCCGCCTTTCTCGTCGCCCACATCGTGTTTACCGAAACGCCGTTTGGCTTCAACACGCTGGCCATCGGCGGGAACGAGGAGGCGTCGCGGCTCAGCGGGGTCCCGGTGGCGTGGCATAAGGGAATGGCTTACGCGCTGTCGGGCTTTCTTGCGGCCTGTGCCGGCCTGATCCTCACCGCTCGAACGTTCTCCGGTCAACCGACCATCGGCGAGAGTCAGGAGCTGTATGCGATTGCCGCGGTGGTGATCGGGGGGACGCGGCTTGGCGGGGGAGAGGGAAGCGTCGTACAGACGTTCCTCGGCGTGCTCATCATTGCGATCCTGGGAAACGGGCTCAACCTCCTGAATGTGTCCTCGTTCATCCAGATGATCCTGATCGGGCTGATCATCGTGCTCGCCGTCGGCACCGATTTCGTCCGCGAGCGCCGCGCATGAGCTCCATCATGGAGGAGAAGGGAGGATCACCGGTATGCGACACCTGAGGGTCCTGGCGGGACTTGTCGTGCTGGTGTTCGGAATCGCCGGCCTCGGATGGGCGGCCCCATCGCTCGACGCGCCATACGCGCGCCCGCCCAAACCGGCCAAGGCCTACCGGCTCGGCGTGCTTATCACTCAACTCGCCAACCCGCACTTCATCGGCATGGCTTACGGGATTCAGGACGAAGCCCGCGCGCTCGGCGCCTCGATTCTCCTCCACGACGCCGGCGGTTACCAGTTCCTCGACAGACAGATAGCCCAGATGGAAGACTTGATTGCGAACAAAGTGGATGCCATCCTGCTGGTCGCCGTGTCCGGTCCGGGCACGGTCCCGGTAGTAGAGAAGGCCTACGCGGCCCGCATCCCGGTCATCAATATCAACGTCATGACGGACAGTCCGCATGTGGCGACCCGGATCCGCTCCGACGACAAGTTCCTCGGGCGCAAGGAAGGCGAACTCATGGCCCAGGTCCTCGGGGGAAAGGGCAACGTCGTGATGTTGAAAGCGGCGGCGGGAGCCTCGCCGTTCGAGCTGCGCTCCGCGGGATTCAAGGAGTATATTCGGGCCAACACTTCGATCAAGATCCTCGGCGAGCAGAACTCGGTGAATACCCCGGACCAAGGGCTCAAGCTGATGGAGGACTTCATGCAGACCTTTCCGCAGATCGACGGGGTAATGTGCGCGGCCGACTTCCTCGCGATCGGCGCTGCGCAGGGGATTCGCGCGGCGGGCAAGGCCGGCAAGATCAAGATCGTCACGGTCGACCTGCAGCCCGACGCGGAGAAGCTGCTGCGGGACGGACTCCTCACCGGCGCAATCGTCCAGACCGCGCAGATCATGGGTAGGTGGGGCGTGAGGGCGGCGATCAACATCCTGTCGGGCCGGACGGTACCCACGCAACTCTACACACCGTACTTCGTCGTGACAAAGCAGAATGTGGACCAGGTGGACTTCACCCTCGAGCGGGGCCCGGTTGGCTGGAAGCCGTGACGGGGATGCGGTGACGAGCCCGCCGCCACGCCAAAAGGGAAGGCCGGTGAGCACCCCGCTCGTCCAGATGCACCAGATCGAGAAGCGCTTCGGCGCCGTTCGGGCGCTCGCGGGGGCGGCGTCTTTGCGCCGCAGGTACGCGGTCTGCTCAGGTTTCGAAATAGCGCGCCCGGTCGAGATCGGGAATTAGCGCAGCCTGTCTTGGGCGATGCCGGTCCACGCTCGGCCCGGCTCATAGCCGTTCCGGTAAGCCCCGCGGTGGCGGACGTAGCGATCCCGTCCGAGAAAATCCGTGGCCTCCTCCTCAAGCAACTCCTGTGCCAACCGCTCACGCATCGCTTATCCCAACACAATGCGGACTTGATGTTCCGCGCCATCGTTGGCAAGCGGTATGGTTGCAGAACCCACCAGGCGCTCGCCATCCAGTTCAGCCAGAATAACACCTCGGCAAACGCTGGACGGGTTTTCCACCTGGACGTTGTAGATTGCCGAATGATACCGAAAACGGACGGAGTACCGGGGCCAGATTCGCGGGATGCAAGGATCGATTGAGAACGTTGTTCCGCGCACGCGAAAACCCAGCATCCACTCGATCGCCGCGCGATAGAGCCATCCGGCTGATCCGGTATACCAGGTCCAGCCGCCGCGCCCCACGTGCGGGGGTTCGGAATACACATCGGCGGCCGCCACGTAGGGCTCCACTTTGTACCGCTGCACGGTCGCTCGCGAGACGCCGCGATTAATCGGGTTCAGCATGCCGAACAACTCAGCCGCCTTGTCTCCGTCGCCCAGTGCCGCAAAGGCCAGCACGGTCCACACGGCAGCGTGCGTGTATTGCCCGCCGTTTTCGCGGATGCCGGGCACATACCCGCTGATGTAGCCCGGGTCGTGCGCCGTCCGGTCAAAGGGCGGCGTGAGCAACAGCACAAGCCCCTCCGGCCGCCGCACGAGGATCTGGTCAACCGCGGCCATCGCGCGCGGTCCACGGCCCGGCTCGGCAGCACCACTGATGACGCCCCAGGATTGAGCAATGGAGTCAATCCGACACTCCGTGTTTGTGGCAGAGCCGAGCGGTGTGCCGTCGTCAAAATACGCGCGGCGGTACCACTCGCCGTCCCATCCGTGCCGCTCGAGCGCGGCCTTCAGCGCGCTGACGTGCAGCCGCCAGGTCTCCGCGCGCTGGTGCTCGCCCCGCGCATCCGCGATCTTGGCAAACTCCCAGAGAATCGTATGCAGGAACCACCCCAGCCACACGCTCTCTCCCTTGCCTTGCGGCCCGACGCGGTTCAAGCTGTCGTTCCAATCTCCCGTCCCAATCAGCGGGAGCCCATGACTTCCCACCGCGAGGCTCCGATCGAGCGCACGCGCGCAGTGTTCAAAGAGTGTACCGGTGGTTTCCGAGATCCGCGGTTGGAAGTAAGATTCGTTCTGTCCCTGAGCGAGCGCTTCGCCTTCCAGGAACGGTACGACTTCGTCGAGCACGCCGTTATCGCCCGCCACCTCGATGAATTGGAAGACGGCGTATGGAAGCCATAGCAAGTCGTCCGAAATGCGCGTGCGCACTCCGCGTCCCGACGGCGGGTGCCACCAGTGTTGAACATCGCCTTGCGTGAACTGGCGCGCGGCGGCACGCAAGAGGTGTTGATGAGCAACATCGCGTGTAGCCACGGCAAGCGCCATCACATCCTGGAGCTGATCACGGAAGCCATACGCTCCACTCGCTTGATAGAATGCGGCGCGGGCCCAGACCCGACAGGAAAGCGTCTGGTAGAGTAACCAGCGGTTCACGAGGACGTCCATTGCCCGCTCGGGGGTGGCGATCTGGACGGTACCGAGCACGCCGTCCCATCGCCGGGTGACGTCTCGCAAGACCCCGTCGAGGTTTGCGGCGCGATAGCGATTGATCAACTCCCGCGCCTCTTCCCGGCTCTCCCCCTGACCTAGGAAGAACACGATTTCAGCGCGCTCGCCGGGACGCAATTCAAGCTGCGTTTGCATCGCCGCGCACGGATCGAGACCCGCGCCCACCCTTCCGGAAAGCGGTCCACCTCGCTCAAGTGCTGCAGGCCGCTCAGGCACGCCATTCCGACCCAGAAACGCGGTGCGATCGCCCGACCAGGAACTCTGGCGCCCTCCGAGATCGGCAAACGCTATGCGTCCGCCGAACTCGCCGCTCCACGCCCTTCGCGCAAGCAGCGCGCCCGTTTGCGCGTCGAGTTCGGTGACAATGTACGGAGCGGTCGAACTGCGCGAATTCCCGAGTACCCATTCCGCGTATCCGGTCACGGAGAGGCGACGGGAACGCGCCGAATGATTCTGCAGGACGAGACGGGAGATCTTGATCGGGTCTTGCACCGGCACGTACTGCAGCAAATCCGTCAGAATCCCGCGCGAGCCATGCTGGAACCGGCTGTAGCCTTGGCCGTGCCGCGCCACATACGGCGACGATTCATCCCGAACCGGCAGCGGCGTCGGGGTCCAGACTTCGCCAGTTTCCTCATCGCGAATGTAAAGCGCTTCACCGGGCGGATCCGTCACCGGGTCATTCGACCAGGGAGTAAGTTGATTCTCATGGCTATTGAGCGACCACGTGTAGCCAGAGCCGGACTCCGAAACGAGAAACCCGAACGCGGAGTTTGCAATCACATTGACCCACGGGGCAGGCGTGCGCAGGCCTTCCCCGAGCATGATCACATACTCTCGGCCACCGTCCGCGAAGCCGCCGAGGCCGTTGAAGAGCTCGAGCTCGGGGGCATTCAGCGCTACGTCCGCCCTGTTTCCCGGGCGACGCGGCCGCGAAACGGGTCGCGCCGCTGCGTCGGCGCGCTGAGACCGGAGCACTTGCTCAGCCAATGAGCCCTGCCGGCTGAGCAGCACCGCGCGAGCCGCCGTCTGCAACAGCGTGCGTTCCTGCGCCGTCAGCAGGTCTCCCCGCAGGAGAAAAATGTCCCCGTGAATGTCGCTCGGGTCCAACGCCATGCGCTGCCGCCGTGCGCGCACCAGCCCATCCAAGACCCCCTGCAGCTCCTGTTCATACGACGGCGGTCTCTCATTGAGAATGACCAAGTCAACGGACAATCGCTTCAGACGCCAGTACTCATGCGCCCGCAGCAACTGCCTGATGATTCCGACATCTTCCGCCTCGTCGATGCGAACCAGCACGATGGGCAGATCACCCGAAATCCCGTGCGACCAAAGTGCAGAAAGCTCGAGCGCACCGCGGCTCAGCACCTCCGAAGACGGTCGCAAAGCAGGATCCGAGTACAGGATGGCATTGGCCAGCCTCTGGAACAAGTGCGCTTCGTCAGGCGTGATCCCCAGATGATTCAGTTGCACTTGCGCCTGCGTCCAGGCCAACGTCAGCGTGCGTTCGAACGTGCCCGCATCCCGGTACTTGTCCGCCAGGGCCAGCACCTGGTCGCGAGCCGGCGCGACAATCGTGGAGAACACAACGCGCGCGGTCATGCCCGGCCGGATACGCACCGTCCGCCGCAGGCTCATCACAGGGTCGAGGACGGCACCGGCGGTGTTCGACAAAGGCCGCCCGTCGATAATGGAGACGGGCGCGCGCACATGATGCCCGCGTCCGAGGAACCTGACGCGATCCGTCTCGCATTGCAGCTCCCCAACGGAGTCACCGTCCACCACCGCGACATGCGCAACCCAGACCGCGGCCTCTTTATCGGTTTGCCGACGGCGCGTCGCGAGAAGCGCGTCCCCAGCCGATACGAACTCCGTCTCCACAAACAAATTAGAAAACGCGGGGTGCGCCACATCAGCGGCCTGTGGCGCCAGCGAAAGCTCCGCATATGACGTAATTTGAACTTCGCGTGTGCGTACACCGAGATTGGTGATCGATACGCGGCGCAGCTCGGCATCGTCCTCGTCCGACACAACCACCTCGAGCGTGGTAGTCAGTGCACCATCCCGCCGAGTGATTTCGGCACGGTCTTCGGTGAACCGGGCTTCGTAGGCATCTGGAGCGACACCGCTGGGTTGGTAGCCCGCCGACCAAGACTGACCTGTCTGCGCATCGTGAAGAAACATGTAGGTACCCCAGCAGTCCCGCGTCACGTCTTCGCGCCAACGCGTGATCGCGAGATCGCGCCAGCGACTCCACCCCGAGCCCGCCGTCGTTACCATCACTCGGTAGCGTCCGTTCGAAAGGAGATGTGTCCGGGGCACTGCGTCGTACGGGGTAGTGAATCGGCGCACTACTGGCGAAACGTGCTCCCCAATACGCGCCGCCGCGGAGACTTCTTCCGCACGAGGCTGGGCGACCAGCACGTCGCGCGGCGTACGCTCCTGCAATAGCAGCTCGGTCGCCTGCACGATCGGATCTGCGTGGAATCGGGTGCGCATGGCCCCATCGTTGAGCACGTTGGCGAGCGCGACCACCGACATGCCCTGATGGTGTGCCAGGTATGCGCGCACGATCGCGACATGTTCACCTTCGGGCACCCGCGCCCTCGTGTAATCGAGCGCTTCATAAAATCCGTACGTCCCCGTTCCGCCGACCGTGGCAAGGTGCGCAAAGTTCTGCATCGCCTTGCCAGGGTCGATCATGGCCGCGAGTGCGGTTGCGTATGGCGCGATCACAAGATCCTCACTGAGTCCGCGCTTGAGCCCTAATTCCGGCACGCCAAAGCTCGTATATTGGTACGCGAGGTTCAAGTCCCTCGCGTTGTACGCCGACTCCGAGATTCCCCAGGGCACGTGGCGCTCTGCACCGTAGGCAATTTGCCGCCGCACCACCAGTTCGTACGTCTGGCTCAGCAAGCTGCCGCTCGGCGACGCCATTACGAGCACCGGCATGAGATACTCGAACATGGAGCCTGACCACGACATGAGGGCGGACCCGTGGTCCACCGGCGTCAGCGGTCGGCCGAGACGAAACCAGTGTGATGGCGAGATATCGCCTTTGGCGATGGCGATGAAGCTCGTGAGGCGCGCCTCGGAAGCGAGCAGATCGTAACAGTTGGCGTCCAAGGCGCCGTCCGTGACACGATACCCGATGGACACAAGCCGGCGCGTATGATCAAACAGAAAGCCGAAATCCATCTCCCGGAACATAGCCTCGGCCCGCCGTATGATCGCGGTAAGGCGGCGAACGAGCGCGGCGGCATCGTCCGCTGAACGCCGGATGGCTTGCGCCAGGGCATCGACATACGCCAAGGTGTCGGTGGTCGCGGATGATTGGCCGAGCAAGTCTGCGCGGAATGCGGCAAGCTCACGCAGTGCCTCGTCGAATCGCTCCGGAATGTCCGCGAGCGCAGGGAGCGGGTGAAACAGCGACTCGAACGATACCCACTCCGGCGACCGCCCCAGAGCCCGCTCGGCCGTCGCCGTACTCCTGCCCGAATCCAGCCGGATCCACGGAACAAACATCGCCGCGTCCCGCGCGTGGCTCTCAACGCATGCCGTGACGGCATCCGCCCACGCGCACAACTCGGAGTCGGAAGCGTCTCCGCGTTCCTGGGCGAGGGCGTGCGCAATGTCGGCGATGGTGTGAGCCCGGGTCCTTAGCTCGACGAAACGCGCCGCCCACTCGACGGGAGTCACCGGCGCCGGCTGCAGCGAGGTGACCAGTGCCTCGATGGCATTGCTGAGCTGCTTCCGGGTGACGATATGCGTGCGTGGCGTCTCTGCGATCTCGCTGAGCGCTTCGCGCAAGAGCGCAATCGTATCGAGTACACCGGCGAACGCACGCTGTCCCAGAAAGGAGTGCTGGATCAGTTCCCGGCAACCGTTCCCGAGGGCGAGCAGATGTCCGGCCAGGTTGCCGCTGTCCACTGAGGAAACATACTTTGGATCGAGCGGACGAAGTTCGCCCGTGTCGTACCAGTTGTAGAAGTGCCCGCGAAACAATTCGAGCCGGCGCATGGTCTCGAGGGTGGCTTCCAATCGCTCAACGGCGTCCACCGTACCTAGCCAGCCCAGGTCGCGCGCCGCCAACGTGGACAGCAGATACAACCCCATGTTCGTCGGTGACGTTCGATGAGCCACGACTGGCTTCGGGTCCTCCTGGAAATTGTCGGGAGGCAGCGCGTGGTCTGCGGGAGTCACGAATGCCTCGAAAAAACGCCACGTTCGGCGCGCAATCACCCGGAGCACTCGAGCGTTGGCCTCGGAGAGCGGCTCGACCCCGGTGCGCCTCGGAGGGCGACTGATCCACCGTGCGACCGCGGGTGCGGCAATCCAAAGAACGATGAACGGAAGCGCAGCGGCCCGCGCCGGGTGCCGTTCAACGGCGACCATCGCCAGCACCGCCACCGCAAGCACCACGCCGCCGGCCATGCGTGTATAGACTCCAGAGAGCGTCAGATCGCCCCCAGACTTGGTCTGTGTCGCAGTCACCCACTCCAAGAGACGCCGGTGAGTGACAAACATACGAGCCACAGTCCGCAGAATCGCGTCAAGCATCAGCCATGTCTGGGACGCCAACAGCGTCACGGTAATCCCTATCTGGGACGCGCCGACCGAAAGGTCGGTGAGGGCGGCGCGAAAATAGGCGCGCTTGGAGATCCCACGGTGAGGAGGGGTGAATCCGATGAGGGAGGCCAGCAGTGCGGGAATCGCGACCGTCGTCAAGATGAAGGTCGTCCATACCCAGGCGGCAGCCGACGGCAACAGCCAGGCAGTGACCAACGTGAAAAACGCCGCCGGGGCGGACAACGAGCGCCGCAGATTATCGACCATCTTCCAGCGGCCAATCGCGGGAATCGCGACACGTCGCTCTCCTGACGCTGCGCGCCCACGTCCGAAGACCCACGGCAATAGTTGCCAATCGCCGCGCGCCCAGCGATGCTGCCGGGCAGCCGCCACCTCATAGTGCGAGGGAAATTCGTCGAACAGCTCGATGTCTGACGCCAGCGCAACCCGCGCGAAGATGCCTTCGAAGAGATCGTGGCTCAGCAGCGCGTTATCCGGCATCTTGCCCGCCAGGGCTGTCTCAAACGCATCCACGTCGTAGATTCCCTTGCCGGTGTACGAACCTTCTCCGAACAAATCCTGATAGACGTCCGAAACCGCGGAGGCATACGGATCCATGCCGCGCGGGCCAGAAAAGATAATCTGGAACAACGATCCCTCGTGGTCGACCGGCAGCGATGGGGTGATGCGCGGTTGCACAATCCCATAGCCTTCGATGACGCGTCCAGCGCGCGCGCTGATGCTCGGCTGATTGAGTGGATGCGCCATGGTCCCGACCAAACGACGCGCGGCGCCCCGCGGCAGACGCGTGTCCGCATCGAGCGTGATGACGTACCGAACACCCGACGGGGCTTGCACCGGGCGTCCGCCGATCGGCAGAAACGTCGTGTTCGCGCCGCCCCGAAGCACCCGGTTCAGCTCGCGCAGCTTCCCTCGCTTGCGCTCCCACCCCATCCACGTGCCCTCGGCCTCGTTCCAGACACGCTTCCGATGAAAAAGCAAGAAGCGCTCGCCGCCGTCGGAAGTGGGACCGTAGAGTTTGTTGAGCTTCACGACGCCATCCACCGCGACAGCAAGGAGTTCGTCATCGCCGGAGAGGCTCTCGGTCGGCGCGTCCAGCCAGTCAGTGAGCAGCGCAAACCGCAGTTCGTCATCCGGATTCGCCAAGTAGTGGACCTCCAGCCGCTCCACTGACTGTTCGACTTGATGTTGGGTCGTGAGCAACGTGGGCACGACGACCATCGTTCGCAGCTCCTGCGTGACGCCGTTGCGCAACTCCAGCCGCGGCAACACCTGCGGCCTGAGTGAGTGGGTCACGGCTCGGTTGATGAGCGCGATCGCCAGGTCGGAAGCAGGCACGACCGCGAGGAGGCCGAGCAGCACCAGCCCCCACGCCGCGACTCCAGCGTCTCGTTCATGTAGCAGCGGCAACAGCACAATCAGGGCGGCGACGAGGGCGATCGTCCCAAGGTAGCCCGGCACCGCGCTTCGCAAATATAGGCGCAGGAGCCGACCTTGCCACGCGAGGCGGTAACCGAGTTCGCGCTCAAACGCCGGACGCCCCTCAGCAATCAGGTAATAGCCCGCATCCGCACGCCGGTCCTCGCGTGGCGGGCCATCGCCAGGTGGCTCCGGGAGAGCCTGTTTGATACGGCCCACCACACGTCTCACCACCTCGATTTCCGAATGGTGCGATCCTCGCGAGAGGTCCTCGATCGCATGGCGGTACGAATCCCGCGTAGCAAAATCCATCTCGGCGAAGTTGGTTTCGTTTCGCAGCATTTCGTCCGCCAAGCTGACGCTCTCGAAAAATTCGGACCAATCAAAGTCCGTCATCAAACGCATGCTGGTGATGATGTTCCGTACCGTGACGTTCATCGCCGCCTGTGCCTGGTGCCCGGTCCGGACAATTTCGTCAGCCGTGGTCCCCCGCGCAGCCACGCGCTGGTCGAGCCAACGCTGGACAACATCCATCTTCGGGCCGAGATCGCGCAGACGCTGGACCAGCTGTACGATAAAGGTTGTCCCGAGCGGTGTTCCTTCGAAGCGGCGGAGAGCCGCTTCCGCTGAGATGGGAGCGTGTCCGTTTGCGCCAAGCACGCTGTCAACCAGCATGTCGACATCCTGGCGCGCGGTGCGGTTCCGTACGATGCGCTCGGCCAGCCTGCGCAGGTTTTCCACGAGCACGACCCGGAGGCTGATGGCCACGGCCCACAGCTCACCGATGGTGAGCGGCTGCACCCGCTGGTACGCTGTCACAAAACGGCGCAACGTGTCCGGATCGAAACGGCTGTCCGTGTGTGCCACATAGGCCCAGGCCAGACCAAACACGCGTGGATACCCGTGCAAGTAACCCGAGGCGAGCTTCGGAAGTTTGCGGTAGTAGCCGGTCGGCAAATCGTCTTCGATCTCCCGGAGTTGCTGGCCGACGATGTGGAAGTTATCAACCAGCCATTCAGCCGCAGGTACGATCGCATACTCCTCCCGAATCGCTGGAGCAATCACCCGATATGACTCCAGCAGCACGCGGCCGTTCTCTGCGACCCGCGGGGTCAGCGGACGGCCCTGGTTCACATCGTTCGTGACGGTCTGCGCCGCCGCAAGACTCTCGGCGTGCTGCTCCAGCCGCTCCAGGCTGAAAAGCTCCGCCCGGATGGGTTCTTCCAGATCATCGAGCGTGAAGGCTGACGGTTGATCCGTATTCATGATTCATGCTGGCAATGCGGGATTCTGGCACGGGAGATGTTCGCGAGCCGTCGTGCACTGCCGCTGAATGGCACCCGCCCGCCGGCCATTGTGGCACCGGCCGCCACCGGGTGCAACGGATAAAACAGCAGCGTGTGATACCCGTGAAGCTGCACCAACGATACCCCTCTTCCCCGAATGTCTATCGTGGCTTTTGGGTGCCTTCGGAATGTTGGCGGAGTCGCCGCACGAAGCCTCGGAGAAACCAGCGTCTGGTCGGCCGAGGGAGACGCCACCACACTAACATCTTGCGCATTATCCCCGGTTAGTATAACAGGCGCGAGGACAACCGACGACTTCCCAGCCCCGGGTTGAATCGATGCCGTGCACAAGGCCGGATCGGCCGGAAGCACCGAGGCTTCTCGGCCGGCGAAAGGACTCTCGGTGCCGGGAGGAGGATTTTGCGATATCCCCATGGCCGCCACGCCATCGGATCATCACTCCCACATGATCAGCTCTTGACTTCCGAATTGCAATGCATTACGTTGAATTGCAAAAACGAAGTGGAGCGAGATTGTGGAGACCCAACTGACGCTCCGAATGCCTACCGATTTGGCCGTTAGGCTCGAGCGAGTCGCCAAACGCACAAGGCGCAGGCGATCAGAAGTGGCCCGCTTGGCTTTGGAGCAATTCCTGAACCAGGCTGATCTCGGGACGCAGCGCCGGCCGATCGACTTGGTGCGGGACCTGCTGGGAAGCGTAGAGAGCGGCATACCCGACTTGGGGCGGCATCACCGAGACTATCTCCTGAGGCGCCTGCGGCGTGCCCGTTGAGCTTTTGCTCGACACGGGGGCGTTCGTCGCCCTGGTCGACCGCAGCGAGAGAGCGCACCAAGACTGCGTGGCCGTACTGGAGCGATGGGCGGCGGGCCCGGTCCTAACAACGGAAGCCGTTCTCACAGAGGCGCTTTATCTCGTCGGCCCAGCATGGCCATCGCGGAAGGCCTGCTTGGAGTTCTTCCTTCGTGGCGCATTCCTGATGGTACCTTCCTCGCAAGAAAGCCTCCGCCGTGTTGCAGACCTCATGGCGAAGTACCGGGATCTGCCCATGGACTATGCCGACGCCACATTGGTTGCCTTGGCCGAAGAGAGTCAGACCGACCAGGTCTTCACCCTGGATCACCGGGGATTTTCTACCTATCGATTGCATGGAAGGAAACCATTCACCCTAATGCCTTAGCGGCGAGTGCAGTATCGCCAGAACTAGAGATTGGTCAAAATGAGAATTTCATTGGTGCCGGGAAGGGGATTTCGTTTTGACAGACAAGCACAAGTACGGATAGCCTAGGGAGATGTTTCATCCAAATGTCATCGAGCGCAATGGCCGAGCTAATGTCACTTATTTTTGGAATGTCCAGCCATATCGTTCTGCCTCAACCTGCCGCACGAGTTCCAGGTCCCCAGTCTGCTTGGGGAATCGACGTGGCCGCATGATGGCGCAACTGGTGAGGACCGATCTTGTGCAGGAGTTCGGCATGGATGGAGAGGCGGTGCCCCTTTTCGAGGAATTACCCGCCCCTCCTCGAACTTTTGGTCCGGGGCATTCTCGTGTGGCTCTGCGTAGGATAATCTTTGTCTAGACAAGAGCACAGCAGCGTGCGATGGACATTCAGCAGATCTTGACGAGACTCCCGCAGCGTTACCCATTCTTGCTCGTTGATCGCATCTTGGAGATGATACCGGGCGAACGCATCGTCGGGGTCAAGAACGTCTCAATCAACGAGCCGTTCTTCGCGGGCCACTTCCCAGGGAATCCGGTGATGCCCGGGGTCCTCATCGTCGAGGCGATGGTTCAAGTTGCGGCTATCCTCGTGTCATTTCGCCCCGACATCGATGGTCGTCTGATCTACCTCGCGAATCTCGAACGTGTACGGTTTCGCCGAGCGGTGCGCCCCGGTGACCAGCTCATCACGACCGTGGTTGCACTGAGGGGAAAGGGTCCGTTCGGAAAGGCGCAACTGACCGCCACGGTAGAGGGCATGGTCGTGGCCGAGGGGATTGTGACCTACGGGTTGGTCGCGGTTGATGGGGCGACGTCCGCCAACCGGTAGTCTCTTGTTCGATTTGGCCTCAGAAGAGATCGAAGAAAGCCAGACGCTCGCGGATCTGGTTCCTGGAGTTCATTGACGACCCCTCGCCGGCAGGCGTTACATGTCCATGTCCTCCGGGTTGTAGCCGCCTGGGGTGGCCGCCGCCGCATTCTTCTTGCCCTTCTCCACAACGAGTGCCTCGGTCGTGAGGAGCAGGCTCGCAACGCTCGCGGCGTTCTGCAACGCCAGCCGCGTGACCTTGGTCGCGTCAATGATGCCTGCCTTCAGCATGTCGGTATAGCGGTCCTCGGCGACGTCATAGCCGATGCCATGCTTTTCGGACTTAATCCGCTCGACAACAACTGCCCCCTCCATGCCGGCGTTCGCCGCGAGCCACTTGGCTGGTTCCTCGATGGCCCTGCGGACGATGTTGACGCCGCTCTTCTCGTCGGCATCATCGGCGTCCACCTTGTCCAGGGCCTTCGCGATGTTGAGCAAGACCACCCCGCCTCCGGGGACGATCCCCTCCTCGACGGCGGCCTTGCTGGTGTTCAGCGCGTCCTCGAATCGATGCTTCTTCTCCTTGAGCTCGGTCTCGGTCGCAGCGCCGACCTTGATCTGGGCCACCCCGCCGGCGAGCTTGGCGAGGCGCTCCTGCAATTTTTCCTTATCGTAGTCGGAGGTCGTCGTTTCCATCTCCTTCTTGATCTGGGCGATCCGCCCCTGGATGTCCTTCTTGCTTCCCCGTCCCTCAATGATCGTGGTGTCTTCCTTGGCCACGCGCATCTTTGAGGCCCGGCCCAGCATCTCGACCTCGACGTTCTCGAGCTTGATACCGATGTCGTCGTTGATCACCGTGCCGCCGGTGAGGACCGCCATGTCCCCGAGCATCGCCTTGCGGCGGTCCCCGTACCCGGGGGCCTTGATCGCCACACCTGGCATGATACCGCGCAGCTTGTTCACCACCAGCGTGGCCAGAGCTTCGCCGTCGACATCCTCGGCGATGAGCACGAGCGGCTTGCCGAACCGTATTAGCTTCTCCATGACCGGGACGATGTCTTTGACCGCGCTGATCTTCTTCTCGGTCAGGAGGATGTACGGATCCTCAATGACCGCTTCCATCTTGTCGGCGTCAGTGATCATGTACGGGGAGATATAGCCGCGGTCGAACTGCATGCCCTCGACGACCTCGACCATGGTCTCAACACCCTTCGATTCCTCGATCGTTATCACGCCATCCTTGCCGACCTTGTCCATCGCCTCAGCGATGATCCGCCCGATCTCGGGGTCGTTCCCGGCGATGCCGGCGACGTGGGCGATATGCTCCTTGCCCTCGAGCGGCACGCTGATCTTCTTGAGTGCGTCCACGAGGGCGTCCACGGCCTTGTCGATTCCATGCTTCACGATCATGGGGTTGGCGCCCGCCGCGACGTTCTTCAGGCCCTCCTTAACGATCGCGTGCGCGAGCACGGTGGCCGTGGTCGTGCCGTCCCCGGCAGCGTCGTTGGTCCTGCTCGCCACCTCTTTGACGAGCTGCGCGCCCATGTTTTCGTAGGGATCTTCGAGCTCGATTTCCTTGGCGACAGTCACGCCATCCTTTGTGATCGTTGGCGAGCCCCATTTCTTCTCCAGAACGACATTGCGGCCCTTCGGGCCGAGCGTCACACGGACGGCGCTCGCGACCTTCTCGACGCCGCGCTCCAGGGCCTTTCGGGCATCCTCATGGTACAGCAATAGTTTGGCAGGCATGCGACAACCTCCTCAATCAAAAGTTCCTCGCTCCCGTCTCACTGCGGGGCCGTTTAGCCGACCGACCCTCCATTGCAAACTGGATCAGCCGGTTCAGCTCCGCGGCTGTACGCCATCGGCAACTCGCGTGAGATCGGCTCGACAATTCCCGGACGATCATGTTCGTCGCCTCATTCTGGTTGATCCCGCGGCTCATGAGATAGAACAGCTGCTCGTCCGAGACCTTGACCACGGTCGCCTCCGTGGGTCACCTGGACGTCCGTTTCGTCGATCGCCATCGTCGGACACGTGTCCGACCGCGAGCGGTCGTCGAGGATCAGCGCGTCGCTGCGGCCGGCACACTTGATGCCCTTGGCGCCCGGATAGATCTTCACGAGGCCCTGGTGCCCGGCCCGGCCGAGTGCCTCGCCCGACGCCCTGGCCCGCGCTGTGAACCTACGGGCGGAGATGATTTCCATTGTCCACCTGGGCTGCGGCCGGATCGCATCGTACCCGACCCAGACAAGCTCGTCGACCAGCCGGGGCGACGCAGGACGAGCGGCGCTGATCAGGCACCAGCCGTGCCAGAAGGAACGCTGCTTACACTCCCCCGACGGCATGGCATATGCCACTCGACCTCTACCTTGACCGTCGTATCCCTGGCTCGGTCCGACTTTGGCGTCTTACTTTGCTCAGGGCGACCGATCCTGGCGCACCAAGTAGTCGCGGCCGCGCTCCGTGATCACGGCCTGCCCCAATCCGCTCCGAACTCGCTTCCACGTCGCCAACCCGTAATCGGCGCAGTAGAGAAGATGGCGTTCCACGTCCTCCCGCACGAGGCCAAGATGCTCACCCAGGACGGAGCTGTTCGCGCCGTCCGGCTGATCCCGTAACGCAGCCAATACCCGGTTCCGTTCGGTGTCGATCGCCATGGTCATCCTCCTCAACACTGGCTCTGGTCGCATAGGCTGCGATCGGGTGCCTTCTCCTCCGAGGAGCCGACCGGGTGCCGGGGACATGGCCGCGGGCGTAAGGAAGGGGAAAGCACTCTCAGTGTACGCTTGTTTGAGCGGAGAAGCGAAGCCGGCAAGGGGCCTCATCGGTCCAGATCTGGGGCTTTACCTGTACTGGCGGCCTGCTTCCATCCCTCCAGCCTACGCCAGAAGCATGCCCCGCAGCCCCGCGAGGCCGCACGAAGGTGGCGGGCGATTTTCGAGGCAAGCACATGGGAACTGCCGTCGGTGCCAACAGGCACGACCAGCGCCGAGAGATGCCCGGTCTCAAAAGGGAAACGGTAGCCCGGCAGAGGCCGAAGGCGCTGCGAGGAGGCCGGTCCCACGAAGGCGAAGGGACTGCAGGGTCGGAGGGAAGCCACCATGGGATCTGGGTTCGCAGTCGCGGTCGTCATCGTCGCCGTGCTCTTGGCGTATAACGGGATCAAGATTGTCCGCGAGTACCAGCGCCTGGTGGTGTTCCGCCTAGGCCGCAGCTTCGGCCCGAAGGGTCCGGGGATCGTCTACCTGATCCCGATCGTCGACAAGGCGGTGTGGGTAGACCTCCGGGAGGCGTTCCTCGAGATCCCCGCGCAGACCTGCATCACCAAGGACAACGCGCCGATCTCCATTGATTTCCTGATCTACTGGAAGGTGTTCGACCCGCAGCTCACCGTCATCCAGGTGGGCAACTTCGCCGGCGCCGCCCAGGGGATCGCCACGACCGGGCTGCGCGCGGTGATCGGCGACCTCAGCCTCGACGAGGCCCTGACCCAGCGCGACCGGATCAATCACGCCATGCGCGCCAAGCTCGACGAGGTCACGGAGCGGTGGGGGGTCAAGGTGACCACCGTGGAGATCCGCGAGATCACGCCTCCCAAGGACGTCCAGGATGCGATGACGCGGCAGATGTCCGCCGAACGGAGCCGGCGCGCGCTCGTCACGGAGGCCGACGGGAAGAAACAGGCCGCCATCACCATCGCCGAGGGAGAAAAGCAGTCGGCCATCCTAAAGGCCGAGGGCGACCGTCAGGCCGCGATCCTCCGGGCGGAGGGGTTCTCGCTTGCGCTCGACAGGATCTTCAGCATCGCCAAGACCGTGGACACCAATACGATGAGCCTCCAGTACCTGGAGGCCCTGAAAGCGCTCGGAGCGGGCCCGGCCACGAAGTTCGTGTTCCCGATGGAGTTCACCAAACTGCTCGAGCCGTTCATGGGTGGGGTGCGCGGGATTCCGCCGGAGAGGACGCCATAACCGTTCCGACGTGCTGCCGGCGAGCAACGCGGCCCACGGTGTCTGGGCGGGCGCCGCATCGCCAAGGGTGCCTTCCGCTGCCGCGGTGACCACATAGAGGCCATCGTAGAAGATGTTCCAGGGTCGGCCTCGCATCGCAACTTGCAGATCTTGCTCAAGCCGGAGAAAATCGAGCAGATCAAGCGCAGCGCTTAGGCCTGGACATGAGATCAAGACGTGGGGCGAGACCGGCGTCGACCGCCTCCCCGCTCATTGCCGACATGGTTTATCTTGACGGCGCCCGCCGCGTCGGGGGAAGTTCGCGGAAACCTACCAGCCCTGCTGGACCGTGGAAGTTGCCAAACCAGGAACCGGGATGGTGCCGGGAGGGGATTTTGCGATTACCCCCATGGCCGCGGGCCGCGCGGATCGTCACGTAGCGGACGCGTCCAAGGCCCGCCTATTGGGCCTTCCTGAACGCTTCCAACCGCGGCATCAAGTCCCGCAGTACCTCGGCCCACGCCAAGGTGGAAAGGAAATGCACCGCGGCGCCGCGAGCGCGCCGGCCGGCCTCAT